>QQUB01000181.1 GCA_008501835.1 Bacteroidota bacterium | reverse complement strand
TGTTCCACTATTTCCATCAATTCCTTTTCTGCTGTTTCTGCTGCGTCGACAATCTTTTGCCCGCGGGCCAGGATATCCTCTACAAAAGCTTTATCCTGAAGGTCTCCGGTGTTGATCCGAACATTCAGATAAGCACCCCGAACGGCAGCCCTGGCACACAGACCTCCAACGGCCGCATCAGTTACAGAGTTAGGGTTTCCTGTATTGGCCATGGCTTTGATAAGCCCGAAAGAATCAAGGGACAATTCCATCACCCGAAAAGGAACTTCAATGGCATATTTCGTAGCAGCCTGTATAGCCTCTTTTCTTGCAGATTTTTCGGCCTCTGTACTTTTTGGCATCCGCATAGCATCGATTATTCCATTGAAGGAAGCGGTATCTTCATCAACCATATGTAACAGGTCATCTTTGAGTTTTTGCCCTTTTTCGGCCCATTCGGAAAATTCCTCCCAGCGATCATCCCAACCACGTTTATGTGATGACAAATTAGCTACCATAGTTGCCAGCGAAGCTCCCAAAGCCCCTACATATGCAGAAATGGATCCTCCTCCGGGAGCCATGCTTTCAGAGGCTGTCTCGTTGGCAAACTGATCCAGCTTCATGCCCACGAGTGGCGCACTGCTTTCATCACGAAGTTGGTATTCGATTATTTTCTTATTAGGATCAAAAGGAGCAAGTTCATCCAGCCCCAGGGTCTTGACGGCAATTTTTATAATCTCTGATTCCGCAATACCTGTTGACCTTCTTTGCTTCTTCAGGAAATATTTTCCGGCATCGATCAATACCTTGAGGGGAACGAGGCCAACCAGCTCAGAACCTGTCACACGCATTCCGCGTCTTTCCGCACTTTTACATACTTCTTCAAAAGCAATGTGAAGCGGTGTAATGCTGATATTGGTCAGGTTCATGGAAATCTGCGCTATACCATACTCCTCAATATACCATCCGATTCCTTTCACTGACTTACACGCTCCGGGAACACGTAACGGATCACCATTTTCATCCCTGAGTATCTTTCCGGTAACAGGATCACCCTCGCGTTTCACCCTTCCTTTTCCCCGCACATCAAAAGCAATACTATTAGCTCTTCTTACGGAAGTAGTGTTTAGGTTTACATTATAAGCGACCAGGAAGTCCCGTGCACCGATGGCCGTTGCTCCGGCTGCAGCATTGAATTTAGCAGGTCCATAATCCGGCTTCCAGGCTGGGTCTGACATTTTCTTGTGCAAGGCTTCATATTCACCCGAACGCACTGTTGCCAGGTTGCTCCACTCGGGTTTGGTGGCTGCGGATTCATACATGTAGAAAGGAGTCCCTAGTTCTTTCCCGGCACGTTCACCAAGTTTATGGGCCCATTTGACCACTTCCTCCATAGAGATATTTGAAATCGGAATCAACGGGCAAACATCAGTAGCTCCCATACGAGGGTGCTCTCCCTGGTGTTTGCTCATATCGATAACTTCAGAAGCTTTTTTAATCGCCAGAAAGGCTGCTTCTATCACAGGTGCCGGTTCTCCCACAAAGGTAACCACCGTTCGATTCGTTGCTGCTCCGGGATCCACATCGAGCAATTTGACCCCATCTACACTTTCGATTACATCGGTGATCTGTCTGATCACATCCATATCGCGCCCCTCGCTGAAATTGGGCACACATTCTATTATTTGTTTACTCATGAGCTTGGTTTTAAATGATGCCGCGAAGGTAGTGAGGATAAATGTAAAATGTAAAATATAAAATGTAAAATCGAACGGAGTTAGATCCCGCCGATAGTGCAGCACGTAAGTGCCGGGATACAGCAAGCAGAATGTGCAGTAAAGAAGTAATTTTCCCTTGTTTCCCTGTTCCCTTGTTGCCATGTTAAAATTATTCTTCCTATATTCCGAAATATTTCACCAAACTCATTTGATCACCAATTTCCTAAACATACCCTTTCTCATGACCAGACTGTTTTCTACGCTTTTTTTGGCTTGTACTTTATTTCTACTAAATGCTCAGACCATTATTTGGGAGGAGCAATTTGACGGCGGAATACCTGAAACCTGGACGATCGGTCCGGGAAATCCTGAAGGAGCTGTCTGGCAGTGGAGTGCTTCCGGTAAAGCTGATAGCGCACTTTTAGCTGAACCAACTCAAGCCCTGCTATGGAATGATAAAGGACCTATTGAGTCTCCTTCCGTAGCGAATGGAGCCGCCATGTACAACTCAGATGTTTACGACACAGGAGGTACTGCCTTCGGAGCCGGGCCTTTCCCGGGACAACATTCCGGCAGCCTCACCTCTCCCCTTATCGACCTGAGCGATCATTCGGAAGTGTTTTTGAAATTCAATCAATATGCGCATGCTAACGGGGCAGCAGTATCAACGCTTTTGGAAATAAGCTCTGACGGAGGTGAAACCTGGACAGATATTCCAATCAACCCAGGTGTTGTTTTGAATAGCTCAACTGAACCTGACGATGTACAATTGATCGATGTATCTGATCTCGCAGGTGGGCAGGAAAATGTTCAAATCAGATTCACCTGGAATGGTCGATTCTATTTCTGGCTGCTAGATGATATACAGTTTATTGAAACGCCCGCGAACAACCTGGCTCTTGGAAGTGTGGTTCACTATCCACCGTCGAATTATGCACAACCGGTATCGATGATCTTTACTGACACGATGTCCTTTTTTGCGACCATTTCCAATCTTGGAAGCCAGGACCAGAACAACGTAGTCCTAAAAGCATGGATTGATAATATCGAAGGAGAAACGTTGTTTATTGACAGCACCGTGGTTTCAGAAGTTGCTGCCGGAACCACTGACCTGATGGTTACATTAGACAGTATTTATATGCCTGAATGGCTAAATATTGAGAATATTTATACAGTTCATTACCTCGTTTACAGTCTCGATGATCCAGACGGAGATATTGCCGCTGAAGATAATTCTTATTCCGCCAATTTTGTGGTTACGGAATCTACCTTTGCTCAGGATGATGGCAATGGCCTTGAAGGTATGGGAGTAGATGCCAATTGGGTGATCGGCAACGTATATCAATTACCTGTCCTTGAATTTATCGTGGGCACACAACTTGAAGCTACCTCAGCCATTTTTTCAGCCTCGCGAAATTCTATGGATGGACCTCTGGAAGGAGAGCAGGTAATGGTAATGCTTTTTAAGGTTAAAAATGAGGTCCTGCCTGACTGGTCCAATTTCGATCTTACGTCTATTGGCCAGGATGATGACTTACAACTTCTTTCCCTGGACACTTTTATGTTCCCGGAAGGTCATCAAAACTTTGAACTGGTCGAGTTAGAACTAAATGCTCTGGGCGGAGAAGGTCATCCCGTTCTGGATATAGATACGAGATACATTTTGGCTGTTTCATACGAGGGAAGCGCCAACAATATTTTACATAGTGTTGATACTGATATTTCCTATGATAACCGGGTTTCCAGTATGTTGTATGTGGATCAATGGTCACTAGATGGGTTTGGTCCGGATGCAGCCCCTTTGCTAAGGTTGAATATTGACCTGGTTGTTAATACCGATGAATCTTCTTTACCTGACAGGGCCCTGCAAATTTTCCCCAACCCAGCTACGGACAAATTAACCCTCAACATATCAACCCAATCTGAAAAAGAAGGGCTGTTGATTATTGCCGACACCAGTGGAAGGGTCATTAATTATCAAATGATAGAAATCGCAGACGGGCAAAAAGAGGTTGAATTAAATGTGAGCCAATATGCGCAAGGGCAGTACCTGGTTAAACTGGCGACAAAGGAAGGAAGTTTGACTAAGTCGTTTGTTGTGGTGAAGTAAATGCTTAGTGCAAAGTGATGGGTGCAAAGTGATGAATGTAATTAAAAGTGCATAATGCAAGGTGATTAGTTCAGAATTTGCACTAATTAAACTTCCTTTTACTGGGCTGATTCTATCTTTTCACCATTGATTCTGCGTTTTTAAGAAAAAACATTGGAAAAAAATGTCACGTTTAGCCTTTTCGTGGCTTTTATATATAGAGGACACAAAATTACCTCCAATATCAAAAACTAAAAATGAAAACTTATGGATTCTAAATTTTCACATTTGGAAGAAAGGCTGATTGGCTTTGCAGTTATGGCAATTGATTTATCTGAAAAACTACCCAAGACATTTACAGGAAAACATCTAGGAAACCAATTGGTGCGTTCCGGAACTTCTCCGGCTTTAAATTATGGGGAAGCTCAAGCGGCAGAATCGAAAAAAGATTTTATACATAAAATGAGGATCTGCCTAAAAGAACTGCGTGAAAGTTCGATCTGTTCAAAAATAATTGACAAAAAATATGGAAATCAAATTGACGATATTTCTCCCGTTCTGATCGAATGTAACCAACTGATAGCCATTTTCATCAAAAGCATAAAAACAGCAAGTTCCAATTAGATAAGAATTTCCTATCTCCAGGAAAAGAATATGTTTGATGAGTGCAGAGTTTCCATAAAATTCTGCACTCATCACTCTTCACTATGCATTATGCACTTTATCCTCCTACTTGCTCATTCGCTCATTAATATCATTATGATAATGCAGCGTCTCATCCATTCTGGATTTTACTCGTTTAAAAATGGAATCCTTGAAGGAAGCATCACTATCTATCTGGTCCCAAAATGGGTGTCCTTCGAGATTGGCACCTGCGCTGATCATTTTCTTTCTGGCCAGTTCGAGCCCTTCTTCAAAGTGATCTCTTGTTATTTCTATCATGATGACCTCCCCTCTTCCTGCGGCATCAATTGCCTGTTGCTCTATACTTCCTGGTTCAAACGCGGCTACAGCCGGAGTATGGTCATGCCCTTCATGAGCATCTTCGATACCTGCAGCTTCACGAAATCCGGGAACAAGATCAGCAAGGATAGTCATTTGATCCTTGAGAGATTCAATTTCTTCCTGTTGTGATTCGATTTGCTGTTTTTGCTGTTCGATCTGCTCATTTTGCTTGTTTACCAGGTCTGAAAGATCATTAGTGTTCAAACCAACGGCAACCTTGATCATATTCAGTCCTCCTGACTCGGAACCTTCCCAGGCGACTCCAAGGATCTGCTGATAATCATCAGGTCTCATGCTGTCAGGGTGTCTGGCTATTCCAAATCCATCACCATTTCCTGTTGGCAGTATATAATCTCCAGGGTTTACCTTACCAACCACCATTGTCGGTATTTGCCCGAGAAAAGCTACCATCTCATATTTATCTTCTTCGCCACTTCCAGGCAATCCACCCAGGACAGCGGGGTTATGTGAGATCACCATAATGCGGTCTGCATCCCATGTGTTTTGGGAAATGTAACCATTCTTCATTCCAACTACTTCACCCGGAGCAAAATCATCTTCCTGATTTAGTTTTGGCAGGTATTCAGCGTAATCCTCCGCACCTGAAGCAAAAGTGACTCCAATTTCATCCATATAGGTATTTACGAATTGGCTCTTATTATCCACGGCGATAGCAAGGTTAGCTGCTTGTAATGCAATATTGGCAATGGCAATAACTTCCATAGCAATTGCGGCAGCAATTTCTCCCGGGGAAGGTGAAGTTACACAAGGAACCAGTCCAACACAAACCGTTGAGGAACCAATGGCTCCGGCAAGCTCAATAGTCTGCATCACTCCTTCGGCCACTACGATGGCCATTGAGGTACTTTCCAAAATAATGTCATCATCCGCAAAACTCAGATCATCCTGATATCCCCTGTTGTTAGCCAAATCTGCAGCTCCATTCTCTCCTTCAATTCTACCAACGATCTGTCCGGAACTGTTGATGAAGGTCATGAAATTGTTTTTGTTGTGAGGAGTACCGGCGCCCAACTGAACCAAAATCCCACTACCATTATCCGTATTCCGGAAATGAGCGATATGCCCGGTTCCAACCTTTGCGTCCGAAGATAAGTCCGGATCATATCCTGAAGGAATATCCACCACATTACTTGTCTCTACCTTAAAAGTATTATTCACCTGAGCAGCTCCATCCACATTGAGTCGTTTTTTAATTCCAACCCCACCGGAAACTATCAATGCTCCGGAACCGGAATCCGTGGATTCTGTTTCATCGGTAATGGATACCGCGCCGCCAAATTCAACAGGACCGCCAAATTTGGCAATACCTCCAACGTTCAGATTTTCACCAATTCCAACACCACCATTAACTACAAGCGCACCAGTAGTTACTGAAGTTGAACTCAGGGAGGCATTATCCAGCAAAACATGCTGATTAAACGTAGCATTCCCCTGACCTAAAAGGGTACCGGTCAAAACTGAAGGGCTGTTGTTGTGTACCGTCAATGAACTTCGCAGATTGGTAGGTCCATCAACGTTCAAGGAAGCATTAAGATCGGTGGCCAAATCAGCCGTCAATGTACCCGAAAATAATGCAGACTTTTCATTGGCAACGGTAAAATCTCCGTTATTGATGGTCTGACCAGAAAAAGTGTTCAGATAAACATTATTGAGAATATTGAGATCTCCAGCATTGGTGAAAGTTCCTCTTACAACATCGTTGGTTATGAAGTTGACGTTCTGGTCATTGCGGGTACCCATTGTATTATTATCATCTTCAACTACATTTCCTCCCACGTGCCAGTCCTGATCAGTATCTGATATGGAACATTCAGTACCAGATTCAGCATCCGTTCTGGAGAAGACCGTAAAGTCTCCAAAAGTCTTTCCGACTATCGCATTATCATCAGTTGCTCCAGGCCATGAATTCGTAGCACATTTCGTTCGGAAATAGGTCACACAGCTTTCTCCGGCTACATTGGTAATTCTGAAATAAGTTTTACTGTAAAGTGTTCCCAGAGAAGTCGAAGTTCCATCAATTACCAGCAGATCACCTTTATTGACTCCTGAAAAGGAGGTAATGAGATTCGTTAATGAGCTGTTCCCGTAAACCTGGATATCAACGGCATTTTCACCAAAGTAATAAACCTTGATTTCCGTATAAGCACCATCACAATCACAGGGATCAAAAGTACAATCCGGGTCCGGGAAAACCATTTTTTCTTCAGGCTCTGTGACAAGATCGCCAGCAGTAGCAGCATGGAAAGCATAAGGCACCGTCAACAACCTGGTAGTGCTAATAGCCGTAAACTGACTTCCCCCATCTTCATCCAGGCCGATTTCCATCCAGACCTCATAATTACCCCAATCCACGGAAGAAAGCGATCCCGCCCTTGTCTCTCCTTTACCAATAGTGATATCGAAAAGACCTAAAACATTGGTAGTAACCTGATGGGTTTCTTCATATACAGGGCTGCCATCAGCTCCGCCGGCAAGTAATCGAATCTCCAAGCCAATTTTCTTTAGCGCAAGAATTTTACCATCACCATCCCTGGCAACTGCCTGATATTTCATTCCATCAGGTACACCTTGGGCAATCAAGGAAGCTACTGAGATTACCGTAAAAACAATGAATAAAAGTATTTTTTTCATAATAGCTAGATTATAAGATGTGAAACTATTTTTGAACTCAATCTTTGCATTACTATGTCGGAGGAGGGCGCATTTCAAGCAGGAGGGTAGTAGTAAGGTTATCCTCGTCTTTTGGGTCTATGAGCATGTTTAAATCTCCGTAATTGCGGGAAAATGAGGAAACTTAATAATACTCTTAAGTAGTAGAAGAAAAAGGGCTGCCAGACAAAATGCAAAACAGCCCTTTTCTTTTTCAGTTGCTGCTACCGGGAAGCGGCAACAGCTATTAATCCATAATAACAATCTTCGAATTCCATGTATCTTCCCCGACTTTGACCTTCAGCAAGTAGGTTCCTGCCGGCAAATCAGGGGTAACAACAGACTCTTTTAACATTCCTTTGGAAACATTGCCTTTTTGCTCACGGTGTACCAGGTCTCCCAAAAGGGAATACACCTGTACTTCCATAGCACCTTCTGCACCAATCAATCCCTCGATCCTGAATTCCCCATTACTTGGATTTGGATAAACGCCCAAATCATCAAACAGAGAATCGGTACCTTTGACAATGTCTTTACCGTTTATGGTACCTTCATCTCCAGTATTTTCCGGACCGGTGAAGTCAATCACATCATTAGAACATGTCACAGATAGACAGTTGTTCACACAACAGATACTCACACCGCAGGCGTTAACAGCATCAACGCAAATTTCTCCTGTACCATTGAATGTAAGAAACTTAACCAGGACTGTATTCGTCCCCTGCCCCATCACAATAACAGCACCAGCAGGAACGGTCCAGTTGTAGGAATCAGCTCCATTAACAGGGTCAATGGTATACCACTGAGCAGATTCACATGGAATGTCCGTTGGTCCTTGTGGCGTACCAGGAATATCAGGATATCCCTGAACGAGCAGGAATGACTGTCCAAATGTGGCGCTTTGTCCGCAAGCATTTGAAGCTTTCGGTACAATAATACCGGAAGTAAAGTTTGGAACAGCATCCACCGTAATACTTGTGGTACCTTGTCCACCGGTTATGGTCATACCATCCGGAACTGTCCAGACGTAGTGAGTTGTATTTGGAACAGGGTCAATGGAGTAAACCAGCCCTGTTGAACCGCACAATCCCATGGAAGGTCCGGAAACCGGACCTGGAATCTCAGGTAACGCCCCATCCTGGGAAGTAGTCACCTGATCGGAACCTACACAACCATTGCCATCAGTTACCGTGACAGAAAAGGTGCCAACGGTATTTACAACGATGGAATTGGTCGTCTCTCCTGTTGACCACAAATAAGAAGCAAGATCTTCTCCTGCACTCAATACGGTTGTATTTCCATCACAGAAAGTCAATCCACCCATAATTATCGGCGGTGTCGGTGGGGTGAAAGCCTGCACAAGCTGACTGTCAGAACCGGTACATCCATTATTATCTGAAACCGTCACAGAATATGTTCCGGCAGTATTAACTGTAATGTTTTGAGACGAAGAACTGTTTGACCAACTATAGGAAGCGAATCCTGCTCCTGCATCGATGGTTGCAGTTTCTCCCGGGCAGAACCCATCGTCACCGGTAATATCCGGGCTAGGAGGCGTGGCATTAAAGGTGGTTACACTTTCATTACCTTCGCAGCCATTACCATCGGTAACTGTCACCGTATACTGTCCAGCAGAACTTACAGTAATGCTCTGGGTGGAAGGTCCATTGGACCATGCATAACTTACATATCCTGCACCAGCGTCGAGAGTAGTAGAACTTGACGGGCAAATTCCCAGATTTCCGGAAACCGTTGGCGTAGGCAATGGGTTAACCGTTACCGCTTGAGGTGCTGAAGTATTGATACCACAACCGGTACCATCATCAAAATCGACGGTATACGAACCAGAGGTTGTGACGACGATACTTGGTGTCGTAGCTCCGGTACTCCATTGAATGTCCGTATTCTCACTAGCCATAAGCACCACGCTTCCGCCTTCACAGAAAGTCGTTGGATCATTATTCAGCACAGAAATGGTCGGTGTAACCTGATCTGCACTGGTAACCACCACACTTGAAGATCCTACACAACCATTTACGTCCGTAACCGTAACAGAGTACGTATCGGCTGTATTCACATTTATGGAGGAAGTCATGGCTCCTGTTGACCAGCTGTAACTCGTAAAAGTAGCGGCCACTTCTTCTCCAATTCCCACAGCATCAATGCCGTTAAATCCGGAAACGGAATCCGAAGCCATAGCAATACGCACTTCTGAAACATTAAAAGCTGTGAGCGGGAAAGTAATATGATTTCTCGTAGCCACTTCAGGGCCGGCAGAAGCCGTTCCGCTATAAACTACTTCATACATACCTGTTCCCGGGTTTTTCACATAAACGGTATCCACCGCTCCCGGATTCAGGGTCTCGTAGATATCGATAAAGTTGATAGGTGCAGGATTAGAGAATCCTAACACGATGTGCTCCCTTGGATCATCTGGTGAACTCCCCAGCCATTGTCCCTGGTTGGTACCATAAGTAGGATAAATATTTGGAGCACCCAAAGCCTGTGCAGCAGCAAAGTTGACATCTGCAAACTCTGAACTAACATCAATTACGCTCGTAGCGTAACGGGTATTGGCACTGGCCACGGTAAGCGCATTATTATCTCCGGAACAAAGCGTGAGATCGCCATTAATGACGGGAGTTTCTCCTCCTGGCACTATCTCTGCCAGAATCATGAGCCTGCCCGGTTCAGGGTGGTTCACTAATCCAGT
>QQUB01000792.1 GCA_008501835.1 Bacteroidota bacterium | reverse complement strand
GATCATGGTGCAGGTAAGCGGCCGGGTAGGACGGAAAAACAAACAAGGAAAAGTTATCCTCCAGGCGTTTAATATCGCCCACCCGGTGTTAAAAGAGGTGATAGAAAATGATTTTTTGAGCTTTTTCGCCCGAGAAATTGAAGAGCGCCAGACTTTCAAATACCCGCCTTTTTATAAACTGATTAAAATTACCCTGCGCCATAAACGCCCCCAGGTAGTCAATGACGGCATGCGTGTTTATGCGTCCTTTTTAAAGAAAAAACTGGGCGATTGGGTGATCGGTCCTGCGGTGCCTTACATTTCACGGGTACGTGGCTATTACATCCTGGACCTGATGGTAAAAATGGAGCCTCATGCCAATAAAATGAAATACGCCAAGCAAGCAATAGCTGAAGCTGCAATTCATCTCAAAGAAACCCAGGGATATTCAACCATCAGGGTAAATGTGGATGTTGATCCGATGTAAAAGAGTTCAAAGGGTTCAAGTTGTTCTAAATAGTTTCAGTTTGGCCTCAGTGTACCCTGTGCCTTCCCTGTGAACCCTATGGTTAAAACAATTGGTAAGAAATTTCACAAAAAGTATTTCTGTCCATTAAATATGGTCTTAATCAATCACTTTTTATAAACCGCTTTGAAATAACTTCAGTTGCTGTTTCTAACTTGATCGTATAAACACCATCGGCAAATCCGTTTAATGCAATCGTTGATTTTAAAGAATTAATCTTTCCGGAAAATACTTCTCCTCCGTTCAGGTCATAGATACTGAAAGAGGCTTGCAACAATTCATTATTAACTTCCAACACGAGAAGATCTTTAACTGGGTTAGGATACAGTATTATGTTTCTTTCCGTAGGTTCATTCACATCAACGATGACCATATTCACACAATCAGAAGTGGATTCACAATTACCCTGGGTAATAATGACCGCGTAATCTCCAGTGACGACAGGGTTAAAGGTTGGACTTGTTGCCCCCTCAAGGGCTACTCCAGTGTTACAGTCTATCCACTGAAAATTGGAATTCAGGGAGTCGGCCTGGGCCTGAATGGAACTTTCTGCAACAATGATTTCCGTATTCACCAGACAAAATGTTGCGCATTCCGAAGTGTCCATGCAACTGCCCTGGGTCACGATAACTGCATATTCACCACTTTCCTCTGGTGTAAACACCTGGTTTATCTCTCCTTCGATAGGCATGCCATCACTACAATTCACCCATTGAAAGGAGGAATTTATGGTATCTGCTTGTGATTGAATGGTAAATTCTGAAACGGTGACCTCTGTACTCACCTGGCAAATGGTTGTACAGGCTGATGTATCCATACAACTTGCCTGGGTAATGATCACTGCATAATCCCCGGAAATGGTAGGCGTAAACGTTTGGTCCGTTTCACCAGCAATACTCGAACCATCAGCACAGTTGATCCATTGGTAAGTTGAAATAAAAGGATCAGCAAGTGCCTCGATGGTTGTTTCAGAAGCCGAAACAGCAGGGTCAATCATACAAATCGTCACACATTCTGAAGTTTCGGAACATACTCCTCGGGAAACGACAACCGCATAATCACCACTAATTGTGGGAGTAAAAGCAGGCCCTGTTTCCCCTTCAATAGGATCTCCGGTATTACAATCTATCCACTGAAAGGTTGCCTGAAGGGTGTCTTCCAGGGATTGAATAGTACTCTCTTCAACGACTATATCCAGGTTAATCACTTCCGGACATAATACCCGGCACACTGATGTAACAGAACAATTTTCCTCTGTTATGATCACTGCATATTCTCCATTGGTAGCCGGTTCAAAGAAATAATCAACTTCCCCTTCAATTGGATTACCGGTACTACAATCAATCCATTGATAGGTAACTCCCGGCGAATCCTCTCCCGCAACGATAATATCGGAGCCGGCAGCAACATAATTATCCAACGGGCAAATGTTTATACATTCAGAAGTGTCGATACAGGCTCCGTTGGAAACGATCACTGCGTAATCACCGCCATGTTCTGGGACAAATGACGAACCTTCCACTCCTTCAATGATTGACCCGTCACTACAATCTATCCACTGATGCGTAGTACTCAAGGCAATGTCATGAGATTGAATAGTATAAATATGGTCGATTTCAATTCCCGGATTTACTCCACATGGGCCAAGTTTTACGACCCAGAAATCATGATCACCATGATGGTCCGTCACATTACCGTTATTGGATTTCGTCCGGCCTGCCATTACAAACCCTTCATCTGCTGTTTGCCGGATAGCAAAAGCTCTGTCAGTACCGGTACCTCCCAGCGGAAGTTGCCAATCCAGTTCTCCGGATGCTGTAATTTTCATGGCCAGGAAATCTTTGTCCCCATAGCTTCCCAATACGCTTTCTGTATATCCGACAGCGATAAAACCTCCATCACTTGTTTCGCGAATTTCATGTGCTATTTCTTTCTGATACCACCCAAAGGATCTTTCCCATTCTATGTCCCCGTCAGATTCGAGTTTCACAATCCAGA
>QQUB01000100.1 GCA_008501835.1 Bacteroidota bacterium | reverse complement strand
GAATTTCAGCAAGTTTCACCCTTTTCCAGTAGCCATCTTCAAGGTCTGCAATAAGTTCTCTGGCCTCCAGTAATTGTGGCACACTAAGGTGAGGCTGATCAAACCGGAAGTTCTTTTCAACCTGGGCAAGGATTTTGCCAATGCTTTCTCCATTCTTAACCCTTGTCCAGGTAGTATTGATACCTTCAAAAGGGTCTCCGTTTTTAGGCATATCCCCTTTAAGCAGTTCCAGATACTCATCCATGGAGCCTCGTGAACCCGTAACTCCAAATCCCTGACACTTATGCTGGCTACGGCTAAGGGCTGCAATTTCCGTATTGGATTTTCCAAGTACTGGATAATACACCCCAACATCTACAGAAATCAAATTGGATTTATCGGCTTTCTCAAAATTCTCACGACTGCCATAAAACCACCAGGAAGTATTCATAAAGATCCTGCTGGGTTTCCAGGCTTGTGTATATTCTAATTGTTCCGGATAGGCTGTAGGATTACCAGCTAAGGAAAAGGCCTCCAATCCAACAATGGCTGAACCGGTATGATGTCCATGAGTCCTGCCGGGTGTCCGGTGATCAAAGCGGTTGATGATGATATCAGGCTGGAGATTTCTAATGGTCCACACAGCGTCGGCCAGAATTTCATCTTTATCCCAGATATTAAAAGTCTCGTCAGGATGTTTTGAATAACCAAAATCATTGGCGCGACTGAAACGCTGATCGCCACCGTCAATCCGGCGGGCAGCCAACAGCTCCTGAGTTCTGAGTAAGCCAAGTAATTCCTGGATTTCCGTACCGATGAGATTTTGGCCACCATCCCCCCTCGTCAGGGACAGGTAAGTGGTTTGTGCTTTTTTGTGATTAGCCAGCCAGGAAATCAATCTGGTATTCTCATCATCCGGGTGTGCAGCAACATAAAGGGCTGACCCAAGAAAATTGAGTTTTTGAATACTCTCGTAAATTTCCGAGGATGTCCATTTGTCAGGTGTTTGTGCGCGAACAGAAAAGGCACAGGTAATGGCAAGGATCAAAGTCAATAAATAGGGTGATCTGGTCATGTCAATGGATTTTTGATAATCGGAACCAAGAAGTTTGATGTCCGGGTTTTATATTCCTGATATTTAAATAAAATAATTCATGCTCCCACAAAAGCTGTAAGAAGAACATAAAATGTCCAACAAAGGAAACAAAGATATGGTTTTCATATCATAAGGAAAAAAGGTTAAAGGGAATAAGGGAACAATAATAAGGAATAAGTGAAAAGCACGAAAGGTAAAAGGAGACGTTAGGGGACAATTGAAAAGTCGCATAATTTCTCCCTTTTAATCATTTCCCCTGCACAATATTTGTTCTTAATTTTCCTCGTCATTTTCTCATGCTTCCCTTGTTCCCTTTTTTCCTCATTCCCTTTTAAATACTTATCTTTAGGCAAAAGCATTTTAAACAATAAAGTAAGTCTAAAAGGATATGATACACCGGGAAAAACTACTGCAATCCTTCATGAATCGCGAGAGTAAACACCGCGATATTTATCATGACATGATGCCTTTTAAGGTTAAGGAGATACTGTTGGTTGCCAACCTGTATGATGCCTTTTTTATTGAACGGGAAGGCCGTTTTTCAGAGATCATGCTGTATGATTACGGAAATATGAACCTTTCTTCTTTCCCCAGAATAACCGGGGTATCCACCAAGGATGAAGTTTTCGAGCAACTGGAAGAAAAGAACATCGACATGGTGATCGTAATGGTGGGGTTAAATACCATGCGCCCTTTGAGTATCAGTAAAAAGATCAAGGAATATTTTCCCGACATGCCGGTTTTTGTTTTATTGAACAATAACCAAAACGTATCTTTTTTCCAGCGATATCATGGAAAAAATGTGTTTGACCAATTGTTTGTATGGAACGGTGAATCCAGAATTTTTTTCGCCATGATCAAATACCTGGAGGATCTGAAAAATGCGAAAAACGATACCAAAATTGCCTCCGTCAGGCAAATCCTGATCGTAGAGGACTCCCCTACTTATTACTCGTCCTTCCTGACACATTTATACCGGATCATCTACAAACAGACCAACGAGATCATCAATGATGTCAGCACAGACAATTTGTACAAGGTCCTGAAATTACGAGCACGCCCAAAGATCCTGCTTGCTTCAAACTATGAAGAGGCCATGGAACTGTTCCATGAGTATAAGGACTTCATTTTCCTGCTGATAACCGATGTTCAATATTTCAAGGAGGGTGCCATGGATAAAGATGCAGGGTTTAAACTCATTGAAACCATCAATAAGGAAAAACCCCAGATTCCTACCATTATGCTCTCGCAGGATAAAACCAAAGGACCCATTGCGAAAGAAAAAGGCATAACTTTTATTGACAAGAATGCACAGCACCTATATAAAGATCTCAACCATACGGTTACACCAAAAATCGGATTTGGAGTTTTCATTTTCACAGACAGGAAAGAAAAAGAACTGGATGTGGCAAAAAGATCCAGGGAATTTG
>QQUB01000451.1 GCA_008501835.1 Bacteroidota bacterium | reverse complement strand
CCAACCCGTAACGCCGTATAGGAACCTGGTCCGCCACTGATGACCACAGCATCCAGGTCGTTTAATTTTATTCCGGCCTCCTCCATGCATTCATCGATCAGTAAGGTGATCTTTTCCGTATGCTGAAAAACCTTTTCGGTGGCTTTTAAAGATAGAATCTGCTCCCCATCACTCACACAAACGGAGCAAACAGGTCCTGAACTTTCTATGTTTAAAAATTTTACCATTTTAATATTAGGACAATGGGCAAAAGGACTGAAGGACAAAAGAAAATGTAAAACGCTCTAAACATTGTTCCTTTTATTCCTTTAACCTTTTGTCCTCATTCTAATTCCTTCATAATATCATTATTTCCTTGAATACCCGCGAAAGTAGGCGGATTGTTGCTCAAAAAGAAATTTTTAATTGTAATTTCGCGGCTTCAAAATCAACACCGCATGATTTCTACAAATAATGTGTCCCTGCAATATGGGAAAAGAGTACTTTTTGATGAAGTGAATGTCACTTTTTCTGAAGGTAATTGTTATGGCGTGATCGGAGCCAATGGCGCCGGTAAATCGACCTTTCTCAGGATTCTTTCCGGAGAGATCGACCCGAATACCGGACATGTGAGTATTGAACCTGATAAGCGAATGGCCGTGCTCAAACAGGATCATTACCAGTACAATGATTGTACCGTAATGGATGCTGTGATGATGGGCCACGAACCTTTGTGGAAACTAATGCAGGAAAAGGATGCCATTTATGCCAAACCTGATTTTTCGGAAGCTGATGGGATCAAAGCCTCAGAACTGGAAGCCGAATTTGCGGAAATGGATGGTTGGAATGCTGAGCCTTCTGCAGCTGCCTTGTTGAGTGGGATTGGTATTAAAGAAGCCGATCACTACAAGCTGGTAAAAGAACTGGATGCCAAGGAAAGGGTACGTGTATTACTGGCACAGTCATTGTTTGGTGATCCCGATATTCTCATCCTGGATGAGCCTACCAACGACCTCGATATTGAAACCATTACCTGGCTGGAAGACTTCCTGCTGGATTTCAAAAACACGGTGATCGTCGTTTCTCACGACAGGCACTTCCTGGATACCGTTTGTACGCATGTAGCGGATATTGATTACGGAAAAATCAGTTTGTTTACCGGAAACTATACATTCTGGTACGAATCCAGTCAATTGGCTTTACGCCAAAAAGCGGCTCAGAATAAAAAAGCGGAAGAAAAACGCAAGGAATTGCAGGCCTTTATCGATCGATTTAGTGCAAATGCTTCCAAATCCCGTCAGGCAACGGCTCGGAAGAAAATGCTGGAGAAGATCAATGTGGAAGAGATCCGTCCTTCAACCAGAAGGTACCCCGGTATTGTATGGACTCAAAAGCGTGAGGCTGGTAAACAAATCCTGAGTGTCAAAAACCTGAGTTATTCAGAAAATGGGGAGACTTATTTTAAGGGGCTGACTTTTGATGTTGAAAAGGGGGATAAAATATCCTTTTTATCAAAGAATAGTCTGGCATTGACGGCGTTGTTCAAAATTCTCAATGGTGAATTGCAGCCGGATTCGGGTGAGTTCGCATTTGGACAGACCATTACTACCGCTTATTTACCTACCCATAATGAGCATTTCTTTAATGCAGATGAGACCCTGATCGATTGGTTACGTAATTTTTCAGAGGAAAAGGATGAGGTTTACATCCGTGGATTCCTGGGCAAAATGTTGTTTTCCGGAGAAGAGACACTTAAGCGTGCCAATGTGCTTTCCGGAGGAGAAAAGGTAAGGTGTATGTTGTCGAGAATGATGCAGGCAGAGGCCAACGTGCTTATGTTGGATGAGCCTACCAATCACCTGGACATGGAAACTATTACTACTTTGAACAACTCACTGACCGGTTTCTTGGGAACAATATTATTCACCTCCCACGACCATACTTTTACCCAGACGGTCGCCAATAGGATCATCGAAATTGGTCCGAATGGCTTTATTGATAGTTTGAAGACCTTTGATGAATATATAGCTGATGCGCGGATAGGAGAGGAGCGGTTGACGTTGGTGTAAATTTGGATTGGTTTGACATGGTTTGAAATAGTTGGTTCCAAAAGCAATTTTAAACCATATCAAACCATATCAAACAACGTCAAACCAGATCAAACTCTCCTCCCTCTTGAATTGTTATTCCAAAAAGACTACTTTTGCAGCTGCAATTAAAAAAGTGATGAACATTTTGACTTACATCATACCTTTCCGTTAGCTTTTTCCGATCATTTTCTTCTGATGGGCAGGCTGCCCTATTGCATAATTCAATCAAACTAAGGAACAACTTAGATTCCTTACTACAAATTAATTCAACATCATGCTCGATAAATTAGAATCAATAATAGAAAAGTTCAACTACCTTGAAGAAAAGATGGCTGATCCGGAAGTGATTGCTGATATGAATAATTACAAAAAAATCAGCAAGGAGTACAAGGATCTTAAGGAGATCGTGGAAACAACCTACGTGTATAAGGATGTGCTTGGCAATATTGATACGGCCAGGGAAATGCTCGGGGACCCGGAGATGAAGGAGATGGCTCAGATGGAACTGGACGAATTGCAACCACAGCAGGTTGAGCTGGAAGAAAAACTCAAGATGCTGTTGATCCCGAAAGACCCTGAAGACAGTAAGGATGTTATTTTTGAAATCCGGTCCGGAACGGGTGGAGATGAAGCGAGTATTTTTGCCGGCGATCTGTACAAGATGTATTCCAAATACTTTGAGGACCAGGGTTGGGCAACTGAGATCATCAATATTAATGAAGGTACCGTAGGCGGGTATAATAAAATTGCCCTTGAAATTTCAGGGGATGATGTTTATGGTAAGTTGAAATTTGAATCTGGTGCACACCGGGTGCAAAGGGTGCCCAAAACGGAATCGCAGGGACGTGTTCATACTTCCGCTGCAACAGTTGCGGTATTCCCAAAGCTGGAAATGGAGGATGTCGACATTAAAAAATCCGATCTTAAAGTGGACACCTTCCGTTCAAGTGGTGCCGGTGGTCAGCACGTAAATAAAACAGAATCAGGAGTTCGTTTTACACACATTCCGACCGGGGTGGTTTCTGAAAGTCAGGATGGTCGATCACAGATCAAAAACAGGGAAATTGCCCTGCAGCGATTGTATGTGAAGATCTTTGAAATGCAAAAAGAAGCTCACGAGTCAGAACAGGCGGCCAAACGGAAATCCCTGGTCGGAACGGGTGACCGTTCAGGAAAGATCCGTACCTATAACTACCCTCAAAACAGGGTGACCGATCACCGCATCAATCTCACGTTGTATAATTTAGATCAAATCGTTGCCGGCCAGATCGAAGAAATCATCGAAGCCCTTCAGGTGGCGGATAATGCGGAGAAGTTGAAGGAGATGGAGATGTAACTGGTTTCAGGACGCTAGTTATTTTTCAAGGCTCATCAAAAAGGCCTGAAGGCCTCAGTCCTTGGTTTGTCCTATTTGCACCGCGATAAATCACGGTGCTATTGATTTTTTCTGGTCAGGATTATTTCTTTGAAACCATATGAAACATTTAAAATTCTGAATTTTGCACTCTTCACTCTGCACTCTGCATTGTTACCCTCCTACCCTCCAAGTCTACTCAACCCAGCCTTGGCTTGCTGATGCAATCCGGTCTTGTATTCATCAGGATTTATGGAGAGGCATTCTTTATAGGCTTTAATGGCAGCACGTTTTTTCCCGGAGTCCTCGTAGATCATCCCGGTTTGAAGCGCAGCATTGCAAGCGAAAAACCATGGCTCAGATTTTCCGGCATTAATGGTGAGTTGGTAAAAATGAATGGCATCGGAATTCCTTTTTAAGCCCTGGAGGATCCGGCCCATGCGATAGGTATATTCAAGTTTAGAATAATTGTCCGGGAAGTCTTTAGTTCTATTATTACTCAAAAGGTCATAGGCCTGTTGATAGTAACCGCCATCAAAAAGCAGTCTTGCTCTTAATAGCCGGATGTCCGGAATTTGGTTACTTTGAGCTTCTTTGAGGGCATTTTTATCGCTTCCGGCAGAGGCTCTGCCCTCTGTTTTACATTTCAAAATATTGGATTGGTATCCTTTTTCATTACCGGCAAGCAAGTGTGCCCAGGCAATTTTCTGCCAGGCTTCCTTGATGAAATGACGGCCTCGGGTTTTATTCAAATAGGCAAGAAAGAACTGGTCGGTATCTTCGTCCAGGCGGCGGAGTTTGGCAAGGCCCAGCATGAACTCCAGGTAGGGAAGTGGAAGAAAAGCTCTGCTTTGAGGGCGTTGTTCCAGTAACTGAATAGCTTCATCATTCCTGCCGGTTCGCATAGCCAGGTTGGCCAGGACAAAACAATGCAGTGGATTGCTTTCCGGTTTAAGTCCTCCGGTTGTGATTACTTCCCAGGCTTTATCCTTTTCATTGCCCAGGTGCAGCAACAGGAAAGCATAAAGAACCTTGGTTTCAGCTTCAAACACAAAATCGTGTTCCTGCGAATAAGTAATCACCTGTTCAATCTCCTGTTGCCCCTGATCGATACTGCCTTCCAGGCTGGTGAGTAATTCTACCCCCTTTCTGTAATTGTCCGGTATGGTGCCAACAGCAGCGTGCAGAATCCCCAGGTCTTTCAGGTTAGGCATGAAATCCGGGAACCTTTCCCGGTTTTTATTCAATAATTTGAAGGCTTTATTGACTTCGGAAAAAGCAGAAAAATATTCCTCAAATCTCAGATGTAATAATGCCCAGTGCAGCCGGATATCTGCCTCGCAGTATAACAGGTATGGTGAGGATTCAGGGCCCTTTCGAACAGCTTTGATGCGTTTGTCCTTATTGGAGACGAGAGACTTGAATTCCTCGTAATCTTCGTTGATGTAAACGGTGAAAAAATCGGTGTAATCTTCTACCAGATGCAGGAGCAGATTATTGGGGTCCTGAGAAAATGACTGATCGATCAGATTATGTGCTTCGGTCATTCGAAGACTCAGTGTCTTCTCATAGATGTTTTTGACCTCAGGAGAAAATGTGAAGTGTTCCTGTGCCGCACTTTTTGACAAAAGGAATATTAGAATTATAAAAATGCCGTGTTTTCTCATAATAATCGGTCCGGATTGGGATGATCCTGGAATTAATAACGCGCAAAAAAAAAGCCCCGTATAAAACGGAGCTTTTTTCTTCCCTGATTTTGGGAATTTTTATTCTGCTTCTTCAGTTTCTTTCTTTTTCTTGCCTACTTCCATGATATAATCATCTACCAGAATACGACCGCAGTGTTCGCAGGCGATAATTTTGGTACGTTGGGCAAGTTCCAGTTGAAGCTGTGGCGGAATCTTGTTAAAGCATCCTCCACAGGAATTACGCTCAACCTGTACAACTGCTAATCCGTTGCGGTAAGTTGTGCGGATTTTTTCGTAAGCTTTCAGCAACCATTCCTCCACCTTTTTCTTGGTGCGATCAGATTTACGTCTGAGCTTTTCTTCGTCAGTTACTGTTTTTTCTATGATCTCCTCCAGTTCTA
The DNA here is from genome assembly GCA_008501835.1 of Bacteroidota bacterium. Classification (GTDB taxonomy): domain Bacteria; phylum Bacteroidota; class Bacteroidia; order Chitinophagales; family Saprospiraceae; genus BCD1. Next base: position 4,669 of record QQUB01000451.1, on the reverse strand, counting down.
CCTTTTTGGTTTTGAGATCAGCTTCTTTTTTGTCTTTACGTTCAACAGTAGCCTCCAGTGTACCAAGTTTATTTTCAATTTCCTGGTTGGTCTGGCGGATCTTCTTTTCAGAAAGCTGAATCTCCAGTTTCTGTAATTCCAGCTCTTTGGTCAACGCTTCAAACTCACGATTATTCTTCACATTGTCCATCTGCTGGGTATACTTCTCGATCAGCATCTGAGCTTCTTTGATATTGGCTTCGTGATTAGAAACCTGATCTTCGAGATCTTTTTTCTGCCCTTCCAGTCGGTTCACGCGAGTTTCAAGTCCCTGAATCTCATCTTCCAGATCACTAACTTCCATCGGGAGCTCCCCTTTCAGTACTTCAATTTTGTCTATTTGGGAGTCAACAAGTTGCAGCTCATACAGCTGTTTCAGCTTTTCAGCTATGGTTAATTCTGCCATTATTTTATCAATATTATTATCAGATTCTACAGATATTTTATCGGATTGGTCATCACCTCCGTACAATGGAGTGCAAAATTACTAAATTTCCCTGATATAATTTCATATAATAGTTCAATTGTAAACTGTTCACTTTCAAAGTGTCCGATGTCAGCGATGATCAATTTGCCTTCAGCATCAAAAAATTCATGGTATTTGAAGTCGCCGGTTATGAAAACATCCGCTTTTGCCTTGAGTGCGGAACGCAATAAAAAACTTCCGGATCCACCACAAACAGCGACAGTAGAAATTGGTTTTCCGCGCAAGGCCGTATAACGCACGCAGCCTGTTTGCATGGTGTTTTTTAGAAATGTGAGGAATGCCATTTCTTCCATTGGTTCCTTTAATTTACCAATAATTCCCGCGCCTATGGGTTGATCAGGGTCCACAACGCCAGCTTTTGGAGCGAGGATTTCGGTTGCTTGCAAACCAAGTCTTTCAGCGATCTTTTCATTGACCCCTTTAATGAACACATTATCGAGATTGGTATGAATGGCGTAAATAGCGATATCGTTCTTAAGCGCTTTGATAACCGTTCTTTCCACATAATTACTGCCATTGAACCGTTTTAACCCTTTGAAAACAATAGGGTGGTGGGCAACAATGAGGTTGCAACCTTTTTGAATCGCTTCTTCCACTATTGCTTCAGTTGAATCAAGCGTGATCAGGACACCATGAATTTCCATATCCCAGCTTCCACAAATCAACCCGGAGTTGTCATACCCTTCCTGATATTGTAAAGGGGCGATATTTTCGAGGTAATTCGTCAGTTCTCTTATTTGCATATTTCCCGATATTGCGTCGCTATGCGACTGGTTTTGTTATACAATATTATGCACTATGCACTTTGCATTCATCACTCCCCTTTCTTAAGCTTTTCTTCAATCGAAGTTGTGGAATATCCCGGTACAAATGCCAGGCTTTTCACTTCCCCGCCATTATTCAAAACAATATCAGCCCCCACTATAGTTTCAATGGTATAATCACCGCCTTTAACTAAAATATCAGGTTTCACAACTTCAATCAGCTCAAGCGGAGTATCCTCTTCAAATACCACTACAGCATCCACGTATTGAAGGGAAGCAAGCAAATATTGCCTGGTCTCATCATCATTAATGGGGCGATTGGGGCCTTTTAGTCTGCTAACGGATTCTCTGCTGTTGAGGCCAATAACCAATCTGTCTCCCAAAGCTCTGGCCTCGGACAGGTAATAAACATGACCGTAATGCAGAATGTCAAAGCAGCCGTTAGTGAAAACGACTTTTTGGCCCTCTGACTTCCACTGTTCGACAGTGGTCCTGATATTTTCCCAGGATTGTATTTTAGATTTGATTACATCGATCATCGGAAAGCCTTTTATTTGGTTTCGCCCTCATCGAGAACTTCCGCCATGTTGTTTTCTGATTTTTGTTCCAGAGTTACCGGCTGAGGGTTTGAGTTATTTCTATTAATAATCGGCAACAAAATCAATGCCAGCATTCCTATAAAAATATTAACGCCTATTTGAATGGAAAAGAAGGCGATGTTGGCCCATGAGAATGCATCGTCACCATTAATGCCATAAATGCTCAGTGCTGCAATGACCAAAAAATGATAGGTTCCCATTCCTCCTGGAGAAGGAATGACAACTCCCCAGCCACCAAAAACAAAAACTACCAGCCCAGCCAGCATGGTCAGATGAGCAGTAGGCTCAAAGGCAAAAAAGCATAACCAGGTCATCAGGAAGTACATGAACCAAATGTTCACACTGTGGAAAATAAAAAGTCCTATGCGTTTTACTTTCCTGATGCTCAAAATTCCTTGCCAAAATCCGAGGGCTATATCTTTAACTTTTAGGAAAAGTGGACTTTTCATCATTTGTTTCCTGAAAATGAAGGAAACAATGCCTGCCAACGCCAGGAATAAGAGGAAGTAAACACCCAGGGTTTTCAGGGTGTCCAACTTGTCACTGAAGGAAGCGTTTTCCAGCAAAAAGGCCCAGATGTTATCAAACTCCACCAAGAGGGCCAGGGCAGTTAATATCAAAATACTTATCACATCGAGGATGCGGTCGGTAACGATGGTGCCCAGGGCATTCTCGAGCGGAATTTTTTCATAGCGTGCGAGGGTAGCCGGCCTGACGATTTCACCCATGCGTGGAAAACCGAGATTGGCAAAATAACCCAGCACCACGGAAAGGAAGGAGTTGATGAGCCTAGGCTTATAGCCCAAAGGTTTTAACAACATATTCCATCTAATTGCCCGGCTGATATTACTCACCGTAAAAGCGATAAGGACAAGTAGTATCCAAAAGTAGTTCGCTCCTTTGAAGTCAGAGATTACCTTGTCTAAAAGGCTGCATTCGGCCTCCGGAATGCCCCTGAGTTCACATTCAGCCATATAGGCTTCATTCTGATAGCGATAAACCAGGAAAAGAATCACAACGCCTATCCCCACAAACAAGGTGAACTTAAAAATATTAATCAGTTGCTTTTTCAAAGTTTTAGTTTTTTCAAAGAGATTGATGCAGATTAAGCAATGGCACACCCCAAACCTCAACTCATTCCAATTTAATTTTACACTCTGCACCCATCACTCATCACTCTGCATTTTTCACCCTTCATCCTTCAATATCATATTATCGATCAGCCGGACATCTCCTGCCCAGACGGCGGTGCAGGCTACTATCCAATCGGTATTCAATACATCTTTAACGGGTTGAAGGGTATTACCGTCTACAATATCGAAATATTCGGGTTTAAAACCAGGAATACTTAGTGTTTTAATAGCGTCGGCTTCGATAGTATCTACGGATTTTCTTAGCAGGACGTCACCGGCAGCAGAGAGCGTCTTGTAAATAATACCGGCTTGCTCTTTTTGTTCTGCTGTAAGCCTTTCATTTCTGGAACTCTTGGCCAATCCGTTTTCAGCTCTTACCGTTGGAGCCATCACCAGGTTGACCGGTAAATCCAATGTCCGGATCATATGTTTGATGATGGAAAACTGCTGAAAGTCTTTTTGCCCCATGTATAAATGACTGGGGGAGGTGATGTCCAACAACCTTTTTACTACCTGGATCACACCAGCAAAATGTCCGGGGCGGAATTCGCCTTCCATAACAGTATCCAGCCCATTCATAGCAATCTCAACTTTGGTGTCGAGGTCAGACGGATAGATTTCGGATTCGTGAGGCAAAAAAAGTACATCACAACCAACCTTTGCCAACAGGGCTATGTCTTTGCTCGTAGTTCTTGGATATTTTTGGAGATCAGCGGCCTGATTGAATTGCGTGGGATTAACGAAAATACTGCAAATGCAAAGGCTATTGCTTGATTTTGACATGCGGATCAATGATAAATGCCCTTCGTGTAGGGCCCCCATGGTAGGTACAAAGCCTATGTCACGGGTACCATTGTTTTTTTGCTGCAAAAAGTTTCTTAGATCTTCTGTCTTTTTGAAAATAAACATATCGCTGTTGGTCTGGATTTGCGCCTTGATAAGCAGGCGGCCAAATTTTCGGCCAAAGATAGTTATTTTTACAATCAGCCAATTAAGGAAGAGAGAAATATGAAAAAGTCACCATTTTTTGCTAATTTTGTGGCCTTATTCACCTAAGAATGAGGTATTAATGCGATTAAATTCCTTAAAATTAGGGGAATTCAGGTTATCGCAAAAAATAACAATTTGAAATGAGTAAAAAGAAAGTGTTGATTGTTACTCAGGAAATGCAGCCTTATACTGCACTCTCTGAAGTAAGTGAAATTGCAAGAAAACTACCCCAATACGCACATGAAAATGGAATGGAAATTCGATTGTTAATGCCAAGATTTGGAGTCATTAACGAAAGAAGACACCGCTTACACGAGGTGGTTCGTTTGTCCGGAATGAATATTATTGTGGACGACGATGACTACCCATTGATCATAAAAGTTGCTTCTTTGCCAGAGGCCAGAATTCAGGTATATTTCCTCGATAACGAAGATTTCTTCAAACGTAAGGCTATGTTTGAGGATGAGGATGGTAAACCTTTTGAGGATAATATGGACAGGATGGTTTTCTTTTGCAAAGGAGTCATTGAAACCGTTAAAAAATTCGGTTGGCCGCCTGACATTATCCATTGCCACGGCTGGATGACAAGTTTGATTCCTTTGTTTATTAAAGAAGCGTATAAAACTGAACCGCTTTTCCAGCATTCAAAGGTTGTTT
>QQUB01000277.1 GCA_008501835.1 Bacteroidota bacterium | reverse complement strand
GAAAACATTGCGCTTAACACTGCCCATATCCCGGCCCACAATCACACCACCACCATGAACCTTGGCGGTACGGCGGAAGAATCAGGCGCCGGACATTTCATTGGCTCCAGCGGTACTATTTTTGCCGAGGATGCACAGTCAGGAAGTACCCTTAATGCAGGAGCCATTTCTTCTGCAAATACAGGTGGAGGACAAGCCTTTAACAACAGAAATCCTTTCCTCGGAATTTACGTAAGTATAGCACTTACAGGAATCTTCCCATCCAGGAATTAAAGGTCGCTGTTAATTAACCTTATTATCAAATCAACAAAAATCAATTATCATGCAACCTTTTCTAGGTCAAATTCAGGCTTTTGGATTCAACTTCGCTCCGAGGGGTTGGGCATTTTGTGATGGACAATTGTTGCCGATTGCTTCTAATACGGCACTATTTTCATTATTAGGTACCACCTTCGGCGGTGATGGTAGAACAACATTCCAACTTCCTGATCTCAGAGGAAGATCTATCGTGCACGTTGGAAATGGCCCAGGTTTGTCAACTATTTCCTGGGGTGAAGTAGGAGGTAGAGAAACTGTCACCCTTGCTGTAGGCAATTTACCTGCCCACAACCATACAACAACAATGAACCTTGGTGGAACTGCAGAAGAATCCGGTGCCGGACATTTTATCGGCTCCAGCGGAACACTTTTTGCAGAAGACGCACAATCCGGTAGCACCCTAAACGCAGGAGCTATCACTTCGGCAAATACCGGAGGCGGAAGCGCTTATAACAATAGAAATCCATTCACCGGGATTTATGTTTGTATCGCATTAGAAGGAGTCTATCCTTCCAGAGATTAAACTAAACTTCAACAAACTCCCTCCCGCTTGCGGGGGGAGTTTTCCCTTCATTTCTTAACGCGTATTTCTACGGTTTTTTCAAATCAGGTAGAAATACCCTTTTTTAAAACGCTATTCCTTTCCAATTTTGCATTACTGAATCCCCTGTTAATCACATACAAGCATTAATAATATTTTATAAAAAACCTTTATTTGTAAAATTTTGATAATGAATTTTTTTTGCAAAATTATTTTTTACAAAATCACATACAAAAATGGGGAAGATGCGCAACCTGTGGGTAATTCCTTCGTACACCAAAGAGTCTTATTCTATTTTATCCAATCATTTACACAATATCCACACGGTTAAATAACAGTTAACCCCTGTTACAGATATCTTTTTATGTTACATCGACAACGACTCAATTTTAACATCCAGACGTAATTTATTGACATTTTAATTCCTTACTATTTTAAACCACCTGAACACTTTTTTTAAAACCAAAATCATGAAAAAATTCACTTTGTTCACTACACTTTTCCTGGCCATTTTTTGTCTGGGAAAAATACACGCTCAGAAAGTTGCCATTATCGGGTATAATGGTGATTCTTCAAATGGAGATGATGGATTTAGTATAGTTGCCCTTGAAACCATTTCGGGGGGTACGCATATCTATTTTACGGATAAAGAATATGTTGGAGGCAATGCATTTAATGCAGATGAAGGCGTATGGAGATATACCGTTCCTACAGGAGGGTTATCTCTGGGAGATGTAGTGGTTTTTAACGAATCTTCCTCAAACACTATAACCATGATCTGTAATATTGGCGGCACTGATATTTCAGGTGAAACAGCAGCCACCTGTGGCCAATTCAGTCAAAGAAGCGGAAGTATTTCCTATGCCAGCACGACTGCTGAAGCCATTTATGCTTACGCAGATAATAATAATGACCCTTCTTCGGGAGTAACAGAAATATATGCCGCCCTAATAACTTCGGGAGCCATAACTGATGTAGGTACCAACCCTACTGTAGATTTCCCAAATGCAGTTATTGTTGATGGTTTGAACAATTCAGTAACTATAGATTATATTGACTTTAAAAACAGCCTTCGTTCCAGTGTTGGTGGTAGTAAGGCGTCTATCATTTCAGCCCTAGAAGGTGCAAGCAGTAATTATAATCAGGGAACTGGTTATACAGCCCTTTCACGGGTTCCATTTACTGCCCCCTCCAATCCTGTACTGACAATGACTGGCCCATCCAGTCCAGTAACCGAGGACGGAGCAGCCAATCTTACTTACACCTTCACCCTGACTCCTGCACCATCAGGAAATGTCACTGTCAATTTCAATGTTGGCGGAACGGCAAGTTCTTCAACGGACTATTCACCTTCCGGGTCGGCCTCTTTTGGAGCTTCTTCAGGGACTATAGTAGTTGGTACTTCAGGACAAGCCATCTTAACAATAAACCCGTCAGCCGACACTGACCTTGAACCTAACGAAACAGTCATTATTACACCGACGTCCGGTACGGGGTATGACCTTGGTGCTTCCTCAGCAACCGGAACCATAACCAACGACGATAAACTCACGCCATCCTGTCCATGGGTGGCCATTACCGGGGCAAATCATGATGGCGCCGATGGGTTTTCATTTGTAGCACTGGATGACCTTACAGCAGGGCAAGTGGTATA
>QQUB01000238.1 GCA_008501835.1 Bacteroidota bacterium | reverse complement strand
ACCTTGAACAAATTGAACACTTTGAACCCCTGAAACTAAAACTAGGAGTAAAAAGTGCCAGTTAGCAGCGAAACCTTTGTCGAAGGAATAAATTGGCAAACCAGAAAAATATAAAGCGATGAACTTGATTAAATATTTATTTGCAGGATTTTTATTGATTTCATTTATCAGTTGTGATAAGCAGGAGTTTACCTTTACTGAGGAAGGGTTAATTGGTTATTGGATCAATCCAACCTATAGCGAAAATTCTGTGACTTATGATCGCGCAGATGGATTTGTCAATGGGTATGGTATAGCCTTTTTGGAAGATGGTGAACTACTGGTGAGGCAAAATGTAGGCTGGTGTGGTACACCTCCTGTAACTTACGGAGATTATGAGGGCACCTGGGAAGAGGATGAAGATGGTCAGATCCATACGGAATCACCTTATTGGGGAGGCACACTAGAACAAAGCTTTTTGCTGATTTCAGTGGACGAAGAAAACCTGGTTTTGGAGATTATTGATTAATTTACTTTAGTTGCGTGTTGCGTGTTGCGTGTTGGGTCATGTAGTTGATTTTTCAGCATGTAATCCGGATGGAAAATGAGTGTTTTCAATAACTACAATTGGGCGATTTGAATAATTCTTTTAAATTTATTCATTGTAATGAGTATTGAAAGGCCTTATTTTTTTATTCCAAAGTGAAAAATGCCCAAATGAAAAAAATCCTACTCTTATTACTCGTACCGGTTTTTATTTTTTCTAATTGTAATAAAGAAGCGTCAGAATCAGAAGAATCTTCTATTGTTGGTTATTGGATCAACCCTCAACCTGATGGAGATCTACTTTACTTTCAAGGGGTGAATGGCTTAATTAAAGATCACTACGGAATAGTGTTTTTTGGAAATGGTCAATTCATAGAAAGAGATTATACCGGATGGTGTTTAACCGAGCCCATACCTTTTGAAGATTACGAAGGGACGTGGACTATGGAGAATGAAAGAATCGAAATTTCCATAAACAGGGACGAAGAAGGGGATGTTGACTATTATTCCTGGGATTTGATTTTAGTCAGTAACTCCGTTTTGGTTGTCAAGCCGAGGTATTGAAAATTATTTTTTCCCTTCGACATTGCCCTTTTTGTAGTTCCCGGATTTTCTAAACATTTGCTTGTTAAAATTAATAGCAGAGATCATCTTCGGTCCTTTTTTTCCACAAAATTTAAACTTAGCAAAGAAATTAGCGTTACCTTTGTAGACTCAATCTAAATAAGGAAAAACATGGAAAATACAATAGAGAACCGCCCTTTGATGTTGTATTCTGAGCAAACACCCAATCCGGAAACGCTCAAGTTTGTAACCAACAGAATGTTGTACAAAGGAACGGCAGATTTCAATACTGTAGAACTGGCAGAAGAATGGTCCCCATTGGCAAAGACATTATTCGATCAGCCATATGTGAAAGGGGTTTATATCAGCAATAACTATGTTACCATCACCAAGGAAATGAACTATTCCTGGGAAGACATTATGCTGGTTGCCAAAGAATTTATCAAAAATTATCTCAGCGGTGACGGTGAGATCATCAAAGATGGATGGGCAGAAGCCCAGGCTCAAATGGCTGCGGAAAGAGAAGGAGATAAATACTCCGGAAGGGATGCTGAAATTGTGACGAAGATCAAAGAGCTTATCGAAACTTACGTTAAACCTGCGGTTGAAATGGATGGAGGAAATATCGCTTTCAAATCCTATGATCAGGGTAGAGTGACAGTTTTGATGCAAGGTTCTTGCAGTGGTTGTCCATCTTCAACAATGACCCTTAAGGCAGGGATCGAAGGAATGTTGCAGCGTATGATCCCCGAAGTGAAAGAAGTGGTAGCGGAAGCGGGATAATCAGAAGAAAATTACTTGAAAAAATCATAAAGGGAGGTCAGATCTGTGTATTTGACTTCCCTTTTCTTTTGGGTTTAATTTTTTAGATTTTTTCGGATTGTACAGGAGAAAATGGAACCTTCTCCCTCTTTGGATTCAACCCAGATATTACCTTCATGTTGTTCGATAATCTTATGGCAAATGGCTAGCCCAAGACCTGTGCCTGGGTGTTGTCCGCTGCTATGCAGTTTTTTGAATAACATGAAAATCTGTTTCTGAAACTCTTTGCGGATACCGATACCGTTGTCTTTCACACTGACCTTCCAGTATTCACCATAATCTTTCATCGCGACCTCTACCAGGGGTGGTACATCTGGTCTTCTGAATTTAATAGCATTCGTTATGAGGTTCATAAAGAGTTGTTTCATTTTGGTGGGGTTGGCACCAAAATATTCCGGGAGGTCTTCAATAATCACTTCAGCCCCTGTTTCCTTTATATAACTTTCCAGACCCGTAAGCACTTCGTTCAGAAGTTCTTCGGAGTTTATGGTCTCAATGCTATGATTTTCAGTATTGACACGGGAATAGGTGAGCAGGTCTTCGACCAGGGAATTCATTTGGGCGGCACCATTTACGATGAGATTGATATGGTTAACAGCTGCTTCATCCA
>QQUB01000355.1 GCA_008501835.1 Bacteroidota bacterium | reverse complement strand
TAGGTTAAATACATACCCTAAGTCATTGTTCCAGGAATGATTTTCTGCAAACCTGTATTCAAGCCCAAACTTCAGTGCCGGAGAATTCACACTGACCAATGATTCAAAACAATATTTCAAGGTAAACTCCGGATACGGGGGTTCAGTCTGCGCAAGGCTTTTATTTGACAGACCAAAAAGACCCACCAGCAACAAAAGATATTGAAAATGCTTCATGGTTATTCTCCAATATTAATGATGGAAACCCGGGTAATATTATTGAGATCCGTATAGTCAAACTGATGAACACTATCCGGCCCTACTACCAGTAAGAGTCCATTGAGCGGAATGACGTCGTAGGTAACAAAATCATCAAAATGGGCTATCAGTTCAATCGCCAGGGGATCCTCAACATCATAAACCTTTAATCCTGCTTCATTGTCGCAGATAAAAAGTGTCTTTCCGTCCAGACCTACCCCTTTAGGTTCCACCATTTCATACTCAGCGATCAGTTGTGGATTTGTGAAATCAGTGATATCAAAAATTTCAAGGCTGTTGACCTCATTGATTGCAGTCCCGCCGCCACAGATATTGCTCCTGAAATCGGAATTCAAAGTAACATAAGCGAAGCTGTCATTAGCTACCACAGGGTCACAAGGGTAAATAGGAAAAATGTCATATGAGAATGTTGAGGAAAATTCCGGAATACCATTTTCATTGATGGTGTACAAATATAAACCGCTTCCTGATCCAATAAACAAACGGTTGTCCAGGTTAAAAATGGATTCTATCCTGTCCCCAATAACCTGTTCATTAATCAATTCAGGTAAATCAGGGTTTTCCAAACTTAAGGTTCTAATGTTTTCTTCATCTATGAGATACAAAAAATTGCCAACGATCATTGACCGTGCATAGGACCCGGCAACCCCTGTATCAGAACTGGGAGCAGCTGCATCTCCTTTGGCACATTGAAAAAACACCATTGCCATCATGGTGAAGATTGATATAGGTAATAATATCCTTGTCATGTTTTTCTTTTTTGTGGGTTAAAATTACTTCCAGCAATCTGGATTATTCAAGGTCGCTTCCTCCCAGCCAACCACAATACCCATGGTTTCATCAACACACTCAAAATACCCTTCATATGCCTCAGGATAGGCCTGTGCAGCTTTTGGGTAAATATCCTTGACACGACTGACCACGGAAATATTTTCCAGATCGCTGATATCAAGTGTCACCAGATCGGTATAATTATCCGCATAGAGTCGGTTTCCCTTAATGGCAATATCTTTATTGGCAGGGATTTGAATAAACTTCAGCTTTACAGGGTCAGAAGGATCTGTATTATCAAAAATGTGAACCCCTTTGTATCTTTCATTGACAAACAGTAACCCACCTTTGTAATAGATTTTCCCAAACTTTTCCATTACCACCGGATCTGTCACAAGAATTTCCTGCCAGTCGGAGAGGGAAGCGTATATGGGCTTCATCCCTTCCACTTCACCAACGTCAAAAATCTGGTTGTCAAATGGTGATTCCAATGGACAAGCCAAGAAGCTTATAGCCACAAAAACCAAAAGAATAATTTTCTTCATTTGTTTTAATTTTTCAGATGAGGAATATATAAAGTAAGAAGCCCCTGTGTGGGTTTCCGGTTGGGAAAAAGCGTGCATTTCTCCCAATTTTAACAATAAAGATTTACTGTTCTCAAAATAAAAAAAATCAGGCAAAGGAAAGGAGTTCAAGATGTCAATTTTCAGACCAATACTTGAATTCCTTTTTTGCCTGATTTAATGTCAGAAATGGAACAGTTATATTTTTTTTAACCGCAAATGGAACAAAGTGACATCCCAAACGAGATTTAAAAAAGAGTGTACACGTAGTGTCGGGAGGGCACAATAGAAGCGCAAGGGGCGCAAGGTTAATTACCAAAAAATTATATCTCCCCAACCTACTCTACCCCACTGGCAAGATCTGCCATATTATCCGTAGGTTCAGCTTCGGAAATAACCATGGGAATTTCCGTCTTAATATGCTTTTGTTTTGCTTTTGAAATTAACTCATAGGATTTCCCGTAGAGCTTTTGAGCTTCCGTTTCCCACAGCTCGTTATAAACAGACACCAGTTGATCATATACTTCAAGATAGGCTTCATAATTAGTGCTTCGGTCATTCTGCAATGAAATAGCTGCCTTTTTAGGACTTGAAGGTCTGTCAGGCAAATTTTCAGGGTTGGTGATGAAAATTTTAGCCGCTTCTTTTAACTCTCTGATGGGCATGATCTCCCCTTCTACCATAAGTGCATTTTGGGCATTGACTTTAACGGAAAGGATGTTGTCGCTGCTGACAGGCATAACCGGAGGAGTCTCTTCCCAAACCGGTAATTTCACCCTGATCCCGCTATCCTCCATAATAGTGGTGGTCACCAGGAAAAAAATGAGCAAAAGGAAGGCAATGTCTGCCATGGAGCCGGTGTTGATACTCGGTGCTTTTCTCCGTTTTTTGTTTGTGTTCATGTCAAAATTTTTTTGATGATCTAAAAAAACGGCAGCTGTTTCGACAAAAAGGATACCCAATTGAATTACCGAATTGCAATTGAGGTATAGCTTTTAAATAATGATGTATGAATGAGCAATTTTGACGTTTAAATGCTTAATTTTTAGCGGTTTTTGTGGGCTCATGGTTGGAAAATTTGCAACTTTGTAAGTGTTAGACACAAAAACAAATTAAGATTTTACAGTGGCTTAACAGCCAAAAATCATAAGTCATGAAATACGAACCAATCAATCCGGAGTTGTTTAAACTGAATCGCCAGCGGTTTATGCGTAAAATGCTGCCGGATTCCATCGCCATTTTCAACTCAAACGATTTGATGCCCAGAAATGGAGATACCTATTTCCCTTTTCGGCAAAACTCAGACTTATTCTACCTTTCCGGATTGGATCAGGAAGAAACGGTGTTGGTTCTCTTCCCCAATTGCATTAAAGAGGGTTTTGAAGAAATAGCGTTCATTAAACGTACCAATGAATATATCTCTCAATGGGAAGGTCATAAATATACCAAGCAGGAAGCACGGGAGATTTCCGGGATCGACAGAATCTACTGGCTGGATGATATGGAACCAATCCTGAATGAACTCATCCTGTTGTCAAAACGTATTTTTGTTAATACCAATGAAAATGATAAATACAGCACCGATGTTGAATCCAGAGATATCAGGTTTGCCAAAAAACTCAGGGATCGATATCCTGTTCATAAATACCATCGCGCTCAACCTATTATGAAAAAGCTGGCCATGATTAAATCCAGTTTGGAGATCGAGGTCATGCAAAGAGCGGTCAATATCACCGCCTCAGCCTTTAACAAGGTTCTGGAATTTGTCCGTCCCGGGGTTATGGAATATGAGATTGAAGCCGAAATCACAGCAGAATTTATCCGCAACCGGGCTACCGGGCATGCCTACGAACCAATCATCGCATCGGGTAAAAATGCCTGTGTCCTGCATTATATTAACAACAATCAGGAATGTAAAGACGGAGATTTATTGCTAATGGATTTTGGTGCGGAATATGCCAATTATGCTTCTGATCTCACAAGAACCATCCCAGTAAACGGGAAGTTTTCCAACCGTCAGGCGGAAGTGTATAACGCTGTACTTAGAACTATGAAAACCGCCACAAGCATGCTTGTTCCCGGAACAACGCTTGAAGAATACAATAAGGAGGTGGGCAAGCTCATTGAAAGCGAATTGCTGGATCTCAAACTCATCGATAAAACTGATATCAAGAATCAGGATCCGAAGTGGCCGGCCTACAAGAAATATTTCATGCATGGTACCTCCCATCATCTGGGACTGGATGTCCATGATCTGAGTAATCGTTATGCTCCAATTATTTCGGGCATGGTATTCACCTGCGAACCTGGCATATACATCCCGGAAGAGGGCATTGGTGTGCGCATTGAGAATGATATTTTGATCACTGATATTGAACCTGTGGACCTGATGTCTCATATCCCAAGAGAGGTTGAAGAGATTGAATCTCTAATGAATGCAAAGGTGGATATAGAGATATAGGTGTTTGAATAAAAAAAGAAAAATTCATAGATATTGAGATTTACCCCGCTGGCGGGGTCGGATCATGTGAGAAAAGGTGACTTTTCTATTGATCCGGGGGTGGAAACCATGCGAGAAAGGATTCCACCCCCGATTTTAAGTCAAAAAGTTTATACTTTCCAACTTAAAACCGACCCCGCCAGCGGGGTAAATTTAAGCCTTCAAACAATAAATCTGGTATGAAAAAATTAGTCCTGCTTCTGGCTTACATGGCTTTCCTTTTCCAATGCTCCAATGACGTCAATAAATCTGAACAAGTCAAAAACCAACCACTCAAACATCACGAAGCTGCTGATCGGTTTTACCTGCAACGTAGCTGGCCGGAAGGTAAATTAGACCTTCGTGCCTATGATCTGGCCATCAGGTCTGCACAGGAACAAATGCTTTTGAAAAATGAATTGCCGGGTTTTGACAAAGCCTGGGTAGAAAGAGGCCCCGCCAATATCGGTGCACGAATCAACACAATTGCCGTCCACCCAAACAACAATCAAATCATTTATGTTGGATTTGCCGTTGGTGGAGTATTTAAAACTACCAATGGAGGACAAAACTGGGATCCTGTCTTTGATTATAACCCCTACCTCGCCATTGGAGATATCGTGCTGGATCCCAATGACTCCGAGACCGTTTACGTGGGTACTGGAGATCCGAATATATCAGGATATCCGTTTTTAGGAGACGGCATTTACCGGAGTGAAGATGCCGGAAATACCTGGACCCACCTTGGCCTGGAAGATGAAAGGATCGTTTCGGAAATTATCGTAGACCCAGAAAACTCCCATATCATTTATGCTTCCTGTATGGGATTGCCATTTGAGCGAAATCCCCAACGCGGGCTTTACAAATCTTCTGATTACGGTCAATCCTGGGAACAGATCCTTTTCGCTGGAGAGCAGGCTGGAATCATTGATATTGCTATGGATCCATTTTCCAATGAAATACTCTATGCAGCCTCGTGGGACAGAATCAGAAATAACCAGGAATCAGTAGTGAATGGACCAAATGCTAAAATTTACAAGTCCACCAATGCCGGAGATACCTGGACTGAGTTATCCGGAGGACTTCCAACGGAGAATATGGGAAGGATCGGACTGGCCGTCTCCCCTACTCAACCCAACGTGATCTATGCGGAATATGTCAATACCAGCAGTCAATTGGATAATATCTACAAAAGCACCAATGGAGGACAATCCTGGACTCCAATCATCAACTGGGAAGACGAGGAACTAGGCTTGTCCGAAGGAGCTCTTGGAGGATTTGGCTGGTACTTTGGGAAAATCAGGTTGAACCCTTACAATCCGGACGAAATTTATATTCTTGGAATTACGCTTTGGAAAACTGAAGATGGTGGAGATCATTGGCTGGAAGCAGCTCCTCCGTGGTGGGAATATAATGTTCATGCTGACAAGCATGATCTGGTCTTTATCGGACAGGATTCTTTTTTGCTGGCGACTGACGGAGGCATGTACCTGGCGACTGACCAGCAAACTACCTGGCAGGATGTAGAAAGTATTGCTGCCACGCAGTTTTACAGAGTAGCCTACAACCCACACAAACCCGACCATTATTACGGAGGTGCTCAGGACAATGGTTCAACAGGCGGAACAGCCATTGATGAAGAATGGGCAAGAATATGGGGAGGTGATGGCTTCCAGATGCAGTTTCACCCACTCGATTCCAATATCGTTTTTGCGGAAAGTCAAAGAGGTAATATTGTTGTAACTGTGGATGGTCTTTCTTCTGGCATTTGGGACTCAGGCACATACGGAATAAGCGATGAAGACAGAACTCACTGGGATACTCCTTACATTCTAAGCCCTCAGGATCCTGATGTGATGTACACAGGGACGTACCGGGTTTATAAAAGTGAAACCGGTGGAGTTCCATATTGGGAACCGATCAGTGAAGGTTTGACGGATAGTGTCACTTTTGGGAATTCATTTCATACCATTAGTACGATTGATCAATCACCCATGGAGGAAGGTTTGATTTATGTTGGAACAACGGATGGCAATGTCAAAAGAACCGATAATGATGGCGACCTTTGGGTTGACATAACCGATGGATTACCAGAAAGATATATCACAAGCGTTAAAGCTTCTCCTGAACTTACCAATGGTGTATATGTGACGGTATCCGGTTATAAATACAATGATTTTGATCCCCATATTTTCAAATCAGATGACCGGGGAGAAACCTGGTATGATATTGCCGGAGATCTGCCTAACCTGGCCATCAATGATGTATATGTGCTTCCAGGTTTTCAGGATTCTGTAATTTTTGTTGGAACGGATGGCGGTGTTTTTGGCACAATAAACAGTGGTGAGCACTGGCACAGGCTGGGAAATAACATGCCCATCATTCCCATTTATGATTTGGAATTTAACGTTGCAAGAAATGAACTGGTTGCTGGAACACATGCCCGTTCAATAATGAGTTATAATCTCGATTCGATACTGGTGGTACCTGAAGTCATTAATCAAATCGAAGAAATTATTGAAAAAGAACTAACCGTTTATCCTTCCCCCGCCAAAGACCGGATTAATTTGGAAAACAGTTTTTCAGGTCCTGTTCATATTACCCTGTCTGATGTAAATGGAAAAATGGTTATGGAAATAACGGATTGGATTAACCAGGAAATTGAGGTGGATCACCTTACTGCCGGTTTGTATTTCATCCAGGTTAGGCAAGGAAAACAGCTTTGGTACGGGAAGTTTGTTAAAAACTAAAACTTCCCGCCCCAAAACTAACTATCAATAAGTATGAAATTGTTAATTAATAGGGTAACCAGTAACTAGAAAACTGTAACCTGATTTAATTAGGTTTTTTATCCACGGTAATATTACCAAAAGTTACTCTGATGGTTACATTTTGATAATACTCCTGTTCAATGGGTCGAACTTCTACTTGTTTTAGAACCTGCGTATTTTGAACCTCCTTCACATCAAAAGAATTCGGCAGGTTTATTTTTCCCTGGGTAGAAGTGAGGTTATATCCGTACATGGCAGGATTCGGTGCAAAGAGAAATACATCTGCCTTTTCCGCATCTACTTTCAAATCGAGTAGTTCATCCTCCGAGAATATTTTCACCATACCGTAATAAGCCTGGATATTGTATGAGCCCCTGATATCGTGAAGCATTACATCAGATCTTCTGGAATTAACGCTCATTCTGCCATTAATTCGTTCTCCGATCAGGTCGCCAAAGCGTGTGGTGACTTCTATCATCCCCTGGATATCGATCAGGTCGATTTTACTGAATTTGCTGTTTACTCTAAGACTATTGGTCAGATTGCTGATCGAAGCTGAGCCAAAATGGTTTTTCAAGTAAACCGGACAGCTTTCAGGCAGAAAAATGGTGTATTTAACGGACAACTTTGATTTTGGCTTTGCCTGACCTTCCGGTGTCGAGATATAATTTCTCAAATATATCTTATTCTTTTCCCTCTTGGCCTCATAGATCAACTTACCGAGATCCTTTTCAGCTACCATCTTCTCCGGATGTTTTGAAATGAGCTCAACCTTGATCAAAATTTGTTGTTTCTTCCAGCTTTCGATACTCACCTCAGCTTTTTCACCTTCGATATTGATTTCATCTCCTTTTGAATAGTCAAAACGTTTTTCAACACTTTTGGTAACTACCTGCACTGTGGTTTGGGCAATGGTGTCCAAGGCCATTAGGGAGAAGAAAATCAATAAAAAAACTGATGAATATTTTTTACCTAACATTTTTTTCCTGTTAAATGAATGCAGCTAATTTCTTGATCACCTCAGTTCTTTCCAACTCAATTTCTTTCATATTTTCAATAAAATCATCGTCTGAACCATATTGTTCCATCATGAGTTCAATTTCAGCCTTAGCCTCATTTAACTCTTCTAATTCGTATTTTAAATTCTGTACTTCCGGAATCTGGCCTATATAATCACTGTCGTCAAGTTCGGCCAAAACAATTTCAAACTCTTCCTCATCACTGTCCCAGTCATTGACAAAAACAGCCTCTTCAATAACCTCTTCACTGTATGTTATTCGAGTATCAGATCTATTATTGTTCAAAAAAACAACTGTCATTACCACTCCAACAGCAGCTGCAGCCACAGCAATCATTCTTCTTACACCTATCGGAATAATCCTTCCATTAACAGGTATAGGTTTTTTCTTTGTATTAAGCTGATCCTCTATCTGATCCCAGACAAAGGCTGGAGGAGCATACTCAGGCAGTTCACTAACAGTTTCTGCAATAGAATCGTCCTGATCCAAAGTCAACAGGTCTGCCTCTACCCTATCCCAAATTTCCGGTGGGGGAGTATATTGCGGCAATTCCCTGACGGCCTGTTCTAATACGTTTTTATTTAATTCTCTCATTTCCAGGATGATGTTGATCAAAAATCCCCGGCCCCCGCAATGGGAGGGCCGGCAATCGTATTGGACTTAATCATTCATTAACTTTCCTATTGATTCACGAAGCCGTTTTTTTGCATAGAATAATTGTGATTTGGAAGTACCTACAGAAATATTCAACATTTCTGCCACCTCTTTATGCGCATAACCTTCCACCTCTATGAGTACAAAAACTGCACGGTATCCTTCCGGGAGTTGCTGAATGGCTTTTTCCAAATACTCTACATCCAACCTTGTTCCCCAATCAACCGTTTCCTGTTCTGCACGGTAATCCAATGGTTCTGTAAACTTTTGTTTTTTGATGTGCGTCAGAGCTGTGCGAACCACAATGGTCTTGATCCACGCCCCAAGGGTTGACTCTTGTCTGAAACGGGGCAATGCCCTGAATACTTTGACGAATGCTTCCTGCAAAACATCATTGGCCGATTCAAAATCGCCGGTGATCCTGTAGGCGATCGTGTACATAGCTCTATTGTAGCGTTCGTACAAATCTCTCTGCGCTAAGCGATCGTTCGCTATACAGGCTTTAATGAGTTCTGCTTCTGTCATTCTAAGAGTTAACGCCATGGCAAATCAAAAGTATCCCGGCATTTCATGCCGCGGATGTCACTAGGTTCCAAATCGTTTTCAATGCAAAAAGAACGAAATCTTTGAACTAAAGTGTTTTTGCCAGGGCTAAAGGTTGTATCGAGTTTGAAAAAAAATAATTTTTGAAGAATATGGTGCTGATTTAATAGAAATTGAATCAAGCAAAAGGTTTAACCGCAAGGAGCGCAAAGAAATCGCAAAGAGCGCAAGGAATTTACATTAACTCCACCTCCGTAACACCATCGCCACCATTGTCGTGGGAAGGATGAGCCACATTCATTGGCACATTGTATTCCCTTAGTTTGCGGCGAACCACATTCCGTAACGCACCAGTCCCCTTCCCATGCACGATCCTGATGTTAGCTACATTCGCTATCAGCGCATTATCGACGAATGCTTCAACCACTTTCATAGCCTCCTGTATAGTCATTCCTCTTATGTCGAGTTTGGGGTCGAACCCACCGGAAAGATTAGATGTGGAAGTCTGTACACTTCTCGCCGAACGAATATCCAAAGGTTCATTGGCATGCTGAAGGTCTCTCAACTTGATCACCATGCGCATATCTCCAATCAATACCACCGCATTTTTCTTATTGATGGATTCCACCATTCCGGTTGCGCCGCCTGTTTTCATTTTCACAAAATCACCTTCCTGGATAGGGCGATCCTTATCACTTCCGGGTTCAGGTGGTTTGTAATAGATATCTTCCTGAAGATCCTTAACTTCCTTAGCAAGTTCCTGTCGTTCACTTTTTACTTCGGCTGCAAGCTTTTTGGCTTTTTCCAGATTTTGCTGTTCTTTGATTTCCCGCACCAGTTTTTCAAATTCCTTATTGGTCTGAGCGGCTAACTGAAGGGCATTCTCTTTGGTTTCCAGCTTCATCTTTTTCCGACGGTACTCCAGGTCCCTGTGCAGATTGTCGTAATTCCTGATCAGCCTTTCCAGGTTTTTTTGTTTAGCCTCCAACTCTCTGATATGATCCTCAGCTTCTTTCTTTTCCTGCTGCAAATCAACGAGCAATTCGTCAACGGCTTTTTCATTCTCCCCCGCCTTATGCCGGGCGTAATTCAAAACCTTTTTCCCAAGTCCGCTTTTCTGGGCGATTTCAAAAGCATATGAACTTCCCGGGCGTCCGATCTTGAGATGATAGGTAGGTGACAAACTTTCTTTATCAAAGGTCATGGCTGCATTCAG
>QQUB01000356.1 GCA_008501835.1 Bacteroidota bacterium | reverse complement strand
GTATGAATCTTTTGCTGATCATTGCTCAAATCCATTAATACCTGAATGCTGTCACGGAAAGCAAAAGGTGTGTCGGTTTTTTGCGAAGGCAGGTAACCGCGTTTGAATTGATCTGGGGTAACAGGGTTGTCCAGCAGTTGCCACATTGGGTCGACCGGCAGATGTTGTTGAATAAAAGTTTCCGGCGGAGTACAGAAATATTGATTCCCCCTGAGGTCGGCGGCCCAGGTGACATCCAATAACTTCCATTCTCCGTTTATCCGAACTGCATTCCAGGCGTGGTCAGCTTCTTCCATTTTGGGAGGGTAAGAGCCTTGTTTGCTATGGCCATCGATAACTACGACTTCCAAATCCGCATATTTACACATGTCGGCAAAGAGTTGAGAGTATCCGAGACACACTGCTTCTCTCCTCCTCAGTACATCCGTTGTGGTAGCATTGATGCGCTTTTTATTCCTACGATAGGCTTCACTGTCATATCGAATGTTAAAACGGACCCATTCGAATATCGTACAGGCCTTGTCGTATTCGTCCGTAAGATCGGCAGTTAAGGCATTGCTGAGTTTTTCAACATCGTAAATCACCGTTTCAGGAACTTTTTTCGAAGGGCATTGGGCATCTGTTTGGGCCAGCATTCCCATACAAAAAAGTGTAACTACTGAAACAAGCTTTTTCAAAATACAGCCTAATTTTTTTTGATAATAACAAACTTCTGTACCAAACGGTTGCCTGTTTCATCAACCAATGTGAGCAAATGGTCACCTTCGGGGGGATTCAGTTCCTTACTGTGAAAGTCTTTTGTCCAGCCAATATATTCGTCGTCAATATGCCAGTGAATGGTAACGCCGGGATCTCTGTGGGCAACTGAAAAAACGGTCCTGGACAATTGACCGTCCAAATTGGTGGGCACGAAAATGCGAGTTGGCCGTTTTGGATAGATCAGTTGCATGGGTTTGGTATCCTCGGAGGTAGCCTGACAATCTTCCCGGAAGGGAGGAAGCGGTGCATATGTCGGGTTTTTGCTTTTGTAATAATATTCAGACAAAGGAGGAAGCACAAACCAGCTTTTGTGAACGATCTGGTCCGGAGCTTCACAACTGGCATTGACCTGCCATTTTTCTGCCTGGTCCAGATGCACTGTTTTATGATAGGGGCATGGATCAGCATTGATGAAAGTTACCGGTGCCCAAACAGTATCAAGGGGACAAATAGGCAGTGGAAGATATCCACTTTCCCGGCAGACTGCCATTTCCCTCATTTCATCGTAGGGTTGTTCAAACCACTCAGTACTATTGGGAAGAGCATTGAAAATGTCAAATAATACCGGGCCGGAAGTAAGTACTCCGATCAGGCCGGGGCGGCCTTCCCCATCCGCATTGCCTGTCCATACACCAACAGCATATTTAGGCGTAACCCCAATAGCCCACGCATCCCGGAATCCAAAACTAGTTCCGGTCTTCCATGCTATCCGTCGTCGTGACCGAAAATTCTCCCAGCCGCCTTCAGAATCCGGTCTTTCAACTTCCTGCATGGCATCAAAAGCCAGCCATGCTGCGGCTGCACTGACCACATGAGCTTCACGATGAAGCTTTGAATTATCTGCAGGCGATGATTCATCCTCCAAAATATAATTGGCAGGACGAAAGTCCATTGGGTTATATTCTCCGCTAAAATCATAAAAATGATTAAGGGTTCTGGCCATGCAGGCATAGGCATTGGTTACTTCGAGTAGGTTCACCTCTGCCCCTCCAAGTATAAGGGTGAGTCCATAATGCCCCGGCTGTTTGTCAATCGTGGAAAGCCCCATTTCTTTCAGACCATGATGGAATTTTTCCAGACCGTAATCATGCAGCATGTGCACCAAAGGTACGTTAAGTGACCTGCTGATGGCTTTTTTCGCTGTAACGGCACCATCGTATTTTTCGTGAAAATTTTCAGGGCGGTAACCACTGAGCAGGGTAGGCACATCCTGAATAAGGCTTTGAGGAATAATTTCCCCTTCCTGTATCATCATTGTATAAAGAAATGGTTTCAGTATGCTACCTGTACTTCTCCTGGCGGTAACAATGTCAACGGCTACTCCATGATCTTCTCCTGCCTCGGGGGCATTGCCAACGTATGCTAGAATATTTCCTGTTTCAACATCCATAACTACTGCTGCCAAATTATGAATTTGGTTTGCAGAAAGACTTTTGTGGTGGTGATCAATAATGGAGGTTACCCTGGATTGTAGACTGGCATCAATGGTGGTACGGATGCGGGATTTTTTTTTGGAGTTTTGCCGGTCAAAACTGGCAAAGCTTTTATCCAACAGGTGAGGGGCCAGTTGTGGTAATCTCAGGGGTTTTTGGGGAAGAGGTTCACTACAGGCCAGTTCCCAGGTCACTTCGTCGATGGTGCCTTTTTCCTTAAGTCTTGTGAGCAGGCGATTCCGTTTTTCAAAAAGTGCCTGTCTTTGCCTTCCGGGGTGAATCAGGCCGGGGCTGTTGGGTAATACAGCAAGCATTGCAGCTTCTCCCCAGCTGAGCAGGTCCGGCCGTTTGCCAAAATAACGCCAGGAAGCTGCCTCCAGACCAACCACATTGCCTCCAAAAGGGGCATTGGCTGTATATAATCCCAGAATTTCCTTTTTGGAATAGCGTAATTCCAGTCTGGTCGCGAGGGTGATCTCAATGAGTTTTTGCAATACAGACCTTCGTTTTTTACCACGTGACATCCTGATAACCTGCATACTTAAGGTACTGCCACCGCTTACGATCCTTTTGTTTTTGATATTTTGAACAACGGCTCGAGCCAGGCCACGAGGGTCTACCCCCGGATGCCTGTAAAACCTCCTGTCTTCAAACTCAATTAAAGATTGTTCAAATTTCATTGGAATGCTGTCGCCGGGAGGAAACCTATACTGGCCATCCCCTGCTATTCGGGCACCCAGCAGGTTTCCATCTTTGTCTTCCAGGACCATGCAGGTGGGATTGTCAAAAAGTTGTCGGGGCAAACTGAACAGGTAAACCATGAACAAAACTCCCGCAATGGCGAGCAATATCTTCCGGCGTTTTGTCCATTTGAATTTTTTCACAATGTTATTTTTGGTTGAATTGGTTAGTGGCTAGACCTCCGAGGTTTCTTACCGCTTCACATAAAAAAGAGGTGACCTCATTTTTATGTGAAGCTTAAAATGCAAAATCCAGAATAAATAATGTAGAATGTAAAAGTTAAGGTATTCGATATTATTTTGAAATACCTTGATTCGATTATAATGGTAATATTTCTCAAAAGGAATCAATATACCCTTAAACGAAAATTATACTTCTGCATTCTTCATTCTACATTTTGCGGTTTTAAATTCAGGTTTCACTTCTTCCTGGTACATATTTCCGTTACCGTTTAATTCAGTGAAACCGTAAAAAGGAGAACCCCGGATATAAGAAAGCCTTTTGTGAATTATTCCATAATTGCTTTAAAGTTTCCGTTAACGGTTACTGTTCCTCCATTAGTTTCCCCTTGAAAACTTCCCGTCACCGTTTCTCCCACTGGCACCACCCCGGAATGATTAACATCAATACATTCCGAAAAGGACCCACATCCAAAATAATATGTGCCAACACCACCTTCGGAAATAAAAATATTCAGAGAGTCAACCGGGAAAGTTCCTGGCGAAGAATTGGGGAAGGTCATATCCATACTGTAAGCAAACCCATCACCTTCTCCACCTCCGGTCAGATACATTCTATCACCAATGGAATAAATGGCCGGGTCTAATATAGTGAATTGATATCCTCCAGCTTCGAAAATAATATACTCACTCAATTCTTCACAAATGACAACCGTACCTAAATCCGTAAATGGCTCGATGTTAAATTCAATCAAATCACTTTCCTTCTCATTAGCCACATCGTAGCCGATAATCGTTCCTGTTTCCCCTCCACAATATGGAAGGTTGGCGAAAATAGTGCCTTGTTCGCTAATGGGTAAAAAATTGTTTATCCCGTCTACAGTAACTTTTGCAAACCCATCCGTTACGGGCTGACCATCACAATCTACCCAGGAAGCTGTGAGCTGGAACAAGCCTTCCTGCCCGACAGCGGTTGCTATGGGTTCAAGAATGACATCTTCACTAAACGGTCCTATGTTAAGGGTATTCAGCTCTATATTGCAATAGGGACTGTAAACCGTCAGGATCAATTCCTCATTGGCCGGAATAAAGCCTTCGAAAATCCCCTCACTATTAGTAACTCCATATCCCGTAAAACCGGAAGGAACAATTTGAATGGTAACCAGTGCTCCGCTCACGGGAGTGCCATCAAGGACAATCACACTTCCTTCCATATAGACCAAATCGTAGGGATAATCACAATTCCAAAATGAGAAGTGACTCACCTCTCCGACATACCTGCCACTCTCCAATTGTGCACTGCCTTCTTCCAACCAGTATCCTGAATTTTCATCAAAATGCCAAAGAGGAATGGAAGCAGGTGCACTGTTTTCCAAAGCCTGAGGTATTGGCAGGGAAATAGTGGCGACATAGCCCTCCCCAATCTGAAGTTTTTCACCGGATGCACCTTCCAGTTCCGCACCGATCATTCCGTAAGTTGCCAGTTGTTTAAATGCTCCTTCTGCATCTACCGCTCTCAGATCACCCGGCATGGTATAAAATATGTCTTCAGCCAAAGGGTTCAGGTAAGTTCCGTAAACAGTAACTTCTCCGTTGTAAACATTACCGGCATCGTCTACAAAACCATTGGCAGGTAAGATTATTTTAGCTCCGGCAACTGTACTTACGGTCCCGCCGTCTGTGGCGGAGAAAGATCCCAGCGACATTCTGGGCATAAGCTTCACATTGATATAGGAGGTTTTATCAGCCTGAGGATTAAAGATCTTGGAAATATCAAAAAATCCTTCCTTTTCAAATTTCACCACGGTCCCTTTGGCATTCATGGATACATCCTTGAAATAAACCATACCATCTTCATCAGAAGTACGGCTTTCAGTACCCAGACTCACAAAAACGTCTTCCACAGGATCTCCATCCTGGTTGCGAATTTGAGCAAACATTGAGGCAATTACATCTTCCTTGGGGAAAATAATGGTTTCCGTTATGGTGATATCATTATCGATATCCTTTCTACATCCAAATACAACAACAGATATTAAAAGCAGCGTTAAGATTCTTTTTAATAGCATAATAGTAATTTTTCAAATTCTCAGATTAAAGAGCAGGTTTTAAATCGAATTTGAATGCGCATTCTATTGGGTTATACCCTGCTACTTTGAAAAACGCTGCGTGGAAATTAATTTTTTCCCATTTTTCTTCAATATTCACAAAACCAGACATAGACTTTGGCTAAGGCTGAGGTAGGTTTGCCTCCTATTTGAATTATTTTAATTTCGACGCAATTTTCTTCACACTAATACCAACATTGTCAGAAATTATCTAATTTGGATGGAAAGTGGTCATTTTAGTACCATCAGAATAGTTTTCGTCTAAAAAAATGGCGATTGAAATTGAAATGTGGCACTTTTGGTTTACTTAAACAGATACCTCCTGAAATGAGGCAAAATCAAGGAATGAATTTTCCGAAAAACAAACCTCCAAGGTTTATTGACTTTGTAGGATTAATATTAAAATTCATTAAAACAATTCTAATATATGAGTTCTCGACACGACCGCAGAAGAAATAAAAGGAACCGAAAGTATGATCCGGCATTGGAAAAGGTCAAATTCTACCGGCATCTAACATCCTACATTATTGTGAATATCGCTATGCTTGGGGTAAATGCCCTTAATGGCACTTACAGAAATTGGCTGCCCGTCATCCTTTTCTGGGGTATTGGTCTGGCCTTCCATTATGTAAAGGCATTTGGTATAGGAAGCAAGGGGTTAGGTAGCAAAGAATGGGAAAGGAAAATGCTCAAAAAAGATCATCGTGAAGAGCACGAGGAAGAAGAATATCTGGACTTAAAGGAAATTGAAAAAGAACCTAAGAAAAACTGGCGGGAAGAGGATTTGGTGTAGGGCTCGCCGGCTCGCGTTTGAGGGCTGTTGAATGATGCCTGATCTACTTTCAGGTTATTTCAAATCGTTCCAGGCTGTCTAAGGAAACCCTAACTTTTACATTGGATATTGGTTATTCTGCTGTTCTGCGGTTCTGTCCCGTTAATTCACAATTCAAATTATCTCATAACCTTCGTAAATAATTGTAAGACTATAATCGAATTTCTAAGTTGAAGGGTTGCCCTCCTACTTTAAATCCAATAAATGAAAGCGATTCTCTATTTTTTATTACCCTTTTTCCTAGGCATACAAAACACCAGCTTCTCCGGTAATGGGACAGATATGAATCACATTCAAATTTTTGAGAAAAACGCCCTCTTAAAAGACTCTATTAAACTAGTTTTCAATGTTATTCCTGATGAAGTGGAACATGGCAGAAGATTTGGTGAAAATAAACAAAAAATTGAAGCAGAATTAAAGTACATCAATTTAGGGGAAAAAGAACAGTTCTTATCTAAAACAATATTTTACGGGTTGGAAAGTGAAGGGGATGATTTTGTAGAAGCATATGACTTTAACGGAAATAAAATCAATATTGAAAAAGAACTTGATTATCAATACCTTCTTACTTTGGATTTATTTGAAAAAGTAACTTTAGAGAAGGACGAATTTAAAATAGATACCATTAACTTAAGCACCTTTTATTACTTTAAGCAAAAAGGAATTTTCAAGTTGAGGTTTGTCAGTAAAGAATTAGATATTAAATCAAACTGGGACACTTTAATAGTGAATTAACCAAGCAAGTGGATGAAATTAGTCTTAATGGAACGTTGCAATATTAAACGGTTTTTTAACCACAGCGGACACAGGGAAAACACAGAGCCTGCCACGCACCAAAGGTCGGGAGAACATAGGTGGAATAAAATGACATTTAGTACCTTTCGTCGGAAGCTCCAAGTATAACAACTTGAACCATTTGAACTCATTAAACCATTGGAACCTAGTTCTGTCCTTAAACTAAAAAAACTTTACATACAACCATAAATTTTGAATCCATTGCACGCCTTGAGTTTTCCTAGCAACCATTGCGGTTAATCATACCCTGCCACAAACCTCTTTTAAAACAAACTGACGGTTGATTATCAAAAGTTTTTAACTATACCGAATTACACTTCTTTGCAACCAATTCAAGCCAAAAGGAGTCTTATTTCACAAGAATAAATTTTCCACAAAAAGTTAAAGTGGGTTTTTTAAAAATTAATATATCTTTGGGCCGTTATACTGGTCACAAATCAGTTTACCATTAGTCACGGTTTTTCCTGACAGTTTACTTGTTGAAGAGGCGCAAGATTTTTGATTTTGGATGCGTTTGGGAAGAACATCGTTACATCCGGAAATTTGGTGAAGGGTTTTGGTTTAATAATCAGTTCAAAAACCTTCGCTTTTGGTCAGGAATAAAATTTAAATCCAACGACTTTGTCTGATAGCCTCGTCATAATACCCACCTTTAACGAAAAAGAAAATATCGTTTCTATTATTGAGGCGGTATGGGCGCTTCCTAAGGAATTTCATATCCTCGTTGTTGATGACGGTTCCCCGGATGGAACTGCCGATCTTGTCAAGGAATTACAAAGCACCAATCAGGAAAGATTATTTCTACTCGAAAGAAAAGGAAAATTGGGCCTGGGTACAGCCTACATTGCAGGATTCAGGTGGGGTTTAGCACGTCATTATGAGTTTTTTATGGAAATGGACGCTGACTTCTCCCATAACCCAAAAGACCTGGTTCGGCTCCAGGAAGCCTGTTCCCGAAAAAATGTTGATGTTGCCGTAGGATCCAGATATGTAAGAGGTGGAAAAGTGGAGAATTGGCCTTTTAAAAGGATCTTCCTTTCTTTTGGTGCATCTCTATATGTACGAATATTGACCTGGATGCCCGTTAAAGATCCTACTGCCGGCTTTGTTTGCTACAGGAGGGAAGTTCTCAAAACCATCGACCTCGACAAGATCAAGTTCATTGGTTATGCCTTTCAGATTGAAATGAAATTTGCCTCCCGCATGCTAGGGTTTCGGATTGTCGAAGTGCCTATTACCTTTACCGACAGGGTGGAAGGAACTTCAAAAATGTCCAAAGGCATTGTCAAAGAAGCTATTTTAGGCGTTTTGGAAATGCGTTGGCGCAGTTTTTTTGCCACATACCGGTAACTTAAGAGCATTTTTTACACTTTAATTAACTGGAAATCAACCCCCTACACTATACAATATTGCAACCGGTTCCGAAAAATTGGATAGTTGGAAAACTGGAAATGGAACTATGTGACATCCCGAGCTAAAAGCTTTGCACGAAGTGCCGGGAAATGAAATCAGCCATCCCTTCTTCCATTTCATCCACCTTTCCTTTCGAATTGGAATAACGATTTTCGGTTTAGAAAAATCTCAAATTAAATTTTCAACCCACTCATTATGGAAAATCTAACCAATAAAAATTTCGAAGATAAAGTCCTAAGCCGGGAGCGTCCTGCTATCGTTAAATTTTTTACGCCTTCCTGCTCAAATTGCCAGAAGTTTGCTCCGATATTTGAAACCACTGCTTCAGCCAACGAAAAAACCGCAGACTTCTTTAGATTAAACGGAGAAGACTACCTTAGTGTAGCCAAAAAATACACTGTTCTTGTAGTCCCTACCCTTTTGTTTTTCCGCCATGGTATCCTGGTGAAAAAAATGACCGGTATCCAGACACAAAAGAAAATAGAAAAGGTAATTGGCACAATTGCTTCCTATTCTGAAGAAGATTCTAAAGCCAATGAATACAAATCTTTTTTTCAAAAAATCTTTGGAAAATAATCCGTTCTCTTCCTCTTAAAAGTCCATTTTTTGAAAATGTGATGTATATCATATGCCGATGTGACCACAAGGAATAATAGTCGGAAAAAACCACCAACCAATCCACCTAAACACCTGATTACAAATTACTGATAATCAGTAACTTAAAAGCGATTATTCATTCCTGAATATTGCACTTATTTTTCATGCCCAAAATCATTATAAAACACTGACATTTATTAGTTTTTTTATAGGCTTTTTTACAGAAACTTGCCCTAGAAGTAATGGTTCAGGTGAAGATTCTTTGTCCTGAAAAGTGTCATTGCGGAAAGTTTTTGGAAGAGTAGTCAAAGTAAAAAATATAAACACAGATCTTTTGACTCGACTTCCCTGGTTTTTCCTCAATACATGTTTTTAGTTTTCCTATTCGATCAATTTCTACACTATTTTCTGGATTTTCATCTGGCCGGTATTATTAATCTTGTCACCGATGGAATTGCTTTGTTTGCTAATCTGCCCTAGCCAGGATTATCCAAATTAAGACTTTTCATTCGTGCCATGGAATCCAATAAAAACAGACTAATGAAGAAGAATGGTCTAAAAAAAGCGGCACTTCAGTACCATGAACAAGAACGTCCTGGTAAAATTGAAGTTATTTCGACGAAACCATGCCTTTCACAACGCGATTTATCTCTTGCTTATACACCGGGGGTGGCTGAACCCTGTCTTGAAATTGAACAGGATCCGCCTAGTGCATTAAAATATACTGCCAAAGGAAACCTTGTGGCTGTGGTAAGTAACGGTACAGCTGTTTTGGGTCTGGGAAATATCGGTGCTCTTGCCTCCAAGCCAGTGATGGAAGGCAAAGGAGTATTATTTAAAAGATTTGCCGATATCGACGTTTTTGACATTGAGGTAAAAAGTCTGGATCCTGATGAAGTCATCAAAACCGTTGAACAAATCTCTCCAACTTTCGGAGGTATCAACCTGGAAGATATCAAAGCTCCTGAATGCTTCTATATTGAAGAGCAACTCAAGGAAATGCTGGATATTCCCGTTTTCCACGATGACCAGCACGGTACAGCTATTATTTCCGGAGCTGCCCTCATCAATGCTTTGGAAATCGCCAATAAAAAAATAGAGGACATCAAAGTAGTCTTTAGCGGTGCAGGAGCAGCAGGAATTGCCTGTGCTAATTTTTACATCTCTCTTGGAGTAAAACCCGAAAACGTGCTTATGACCGACAGTAAAGGTGTTTTGTGGAAAGGTCGGGGAGATGAAGGTAAAAACAAATATAAAGACAAATTTTTCCGCGATACTGAAGCCAGAACCCTCGAAGATGCCATGGTTGGGGCAGATGCATTTTGCGGTGTTTCCATCCGGGATATTCTGACCCAGGATATGGTAAAAACTATGGCAGACAATCCAATCGTCTTCGCGATGGCTAACCCAAATCCGGAAATCACCTATCCGGATGC
>QQUB01000899.1 GCA_008501835.1 Bacteroidota bacterium | reverse complement strand
TTCATTTCAACACATTGATAACTGCAGAAATTTATAATCAACAAATTAAAAATGAATACGACGCGGTAATCATTGCTACAGGGGACATTTCCACTCAAGGGAAGTTGAAGGAGCTATTCGAACTTACGAGATCAGGAATAGAGGTTAACCAGAATGACTTAAGCTCTTCCCAACCCGGTGTATTTGTGTGCGGAAGTGCAGTCAAGCCTCAAAAGGCGGCCGTAAGAACAGTAGCACAGGCTAAAATCGCAGCCCTTTCAGCACATCATTATCTGCAAGGGTTAACCTGGGAAAAACCTGCCAGGAAGTTCAACTCCCGTTTCAGCAAGCTATTCGAAGCAGAGTTTACTGAATTCTTAAAGGAATCAGGTACCACAGGCGGAGTTGCTCCTGAAAAAGATTTCCAGAAGGGGCTTTCCCTGGATGCAGCCATCCAGGAAGCTTTACGCTGCGGGCATTGTGATTGCCGAAAAAAGGATAATTGCAAACTCAGGGACTATGCTGATGAATACAAAGCTGACAGGAAAAGATATATGATCGGAGGCCGTAAGGCTATGGTCAAACAACTGCAACATGACCTGATCGTTTACGAGCAGGAAAAGTGCATCAGATGTGGATTATGCGTTGAGATCAGCAAAGAAGGAGGAGAAAAATTCGGAATAGCCTACGAAGGCAGAGGGTTCGATATGGTCATCAATGCGCCTCTTGGCAAAGGCTTTAATGAAAGCCTGACTCACACCGCTTTCAAATGTGCCGAACATTGCCCAACAGGGGCATTATCCCTGAAAGATAAATACGTGAATATTTACATGAAAAATCAAAAAGAATAATGCTTGCTATCAAAAGGATAAGGATTTTAATTGTATTGTCGGGGTTTTTGTTCGTGACCTCCTTTTTGGTTGCACAAACAAAGCATTCATGGCCCATTTATCGAGGTGACCCGGGCTTACATGGTCATACCACGATCGAGATCCCGCAAAAGCCGAAGGTAGGTTGGGTATCCAAAATGGAAAGCGGCACCAGATCTTCACCGGTTATTGGTGGAGGGGATATTTTTATCGGTTCTGATGATGGCAACCTGTATTGCCTTGGTTTGGATGGGAAAGCGGTCTGGAAATTCAACGCATCTACCACCATCGAAGCTCCTCCGCTTTATCATAACAATACCATATTTGTCGGTACCCTTGAAGGGAAACTTTTTGCTTTAGATGCCAGGACAGGCAAGCAACGTTGGGTTTACAACACCGAAGGACAAATTTCGGGTTCCCCCAACTTTTTTTATTCCGGGAATACACTGAAGATAATCGTTGGCAGCTACGATTATGCTTTGCATTGTGTTGACGGTGCTACGGGCAAATTCGAATGGAAATATAC
The DNA here is from genome assembly GCA_008501835.1 of Bacteroidota bacterium. Lineage (GTDB taxonomy): Bacteria > Bacteroidota > Bacteroidia > Chitinophagales > Saprospiraceae > BCD1. Next base: position 1,155 of record QQUB01000899.1, on the reverse strand, counting down.
TTCGGACAATTACATCAATTCCGCCCCGGCAATTTCAGGGAAATTGACAGCCTTTGGCGGTTGCGATGGTCACCTTCATGTAGTCGATCTGGAAACAGGTAAATTAAAACACAAGATGAATCTCAGCACATACATTGCTTCATCCGCCACCTTGTCCGGCAGTCTAGCTTATCTGGGAGATTACGATGGGCAATTTGCCTGTGTGGATTACCTTGCTCAAAAGGTTATCTGGCAGCAAAGCGGAGGAGGATCATTCATAGCATCTCCGGCCGTTTCTGAAGGCAAGGTTGTTATCGGTTCAGAGAATCGTACCGTTTATTGTTTTAATAAAAAAGACGGAAAATTACTATGGAGTCATAAAACACTCGGGCGACTGAGTGGTTCGCCGGTGATTGCAGGCAACAAGGTAGCCGTTGCATCAGCGGATGGCAGATTGTATGTTCTGGACCTCAAGACCGGAAAACAAATCTGGGCCTATGATATGGGCAGTCCATCGAGCAGCACGCCGGCATTTGTCAAGGACCTGATGGTCATAACAACGGAGGACGGGCATGTTTTTGGTTTTAAATTAAAAGATTGATTAGTAATAGTACCAGTAAGCAGTACCAGTACCAGTTATAAGTAACAGAAATTAGTTTCAGTTAAGTAGGAGGACAAAATTAGTTTTGATCAAAATATTTTATTCAATCATGGAGAGGCAGAGAGTTGTACCCCAAAGTTACGCGAAGACTGACAAATTAATCTGCGGTCCTCTGCGCTTCTTAGCGGCCCTCTGCGGTATAGCTCTGTCGTTTCGCTTCCGGAAAAAATATTTTTATTTATAGTTGTTCTGTCCACATGCTTACCATTAACTACTAAAAACGAGAACTATCAAAGTAATTTATATCATACCGGGGTCAGGAGGCAGTTTTTATTGCGGCAACTGTTTGCGCGACAGTAAGTATTTTGATGCCCTCCGAAAATCCGGGATCGACGTGGTAAAGATCCCAATGTACCTGCCGCTGTATGCCGATGAACATGACATAGAGGATATACCGGTGTTTTACGGGGCCGTCAGCATTTCTTTAAAACCAAGGTTCCCGATCTTAAAAAAAGCACCCGACTGGTTCGACAGATTGCTCAATTCCCAACCTATGCTCACACTGGACGCATACC
>QQUB01000513.1 GCA_008501835.1 Bacteroidota bacterium | reverse complement strand
ATATGTTCCCGGCAAAAGACCTGGCCCCAAAACTGGTAAGGCATTACAGCAGTTCTCTTATTAACCTTTACATCGTTCAACAGCAGTTGGAAAAATTTGAGGAAATTCCTAAAACGCTGAAAAAACTCAGAGAGGTTCCTGCTACATCGCCAGAACAAAAAAGAAGACTTTTCGTCCGTAGCATCAACCTGGAAACGGATTTCTACATCCAAACCGGTCAGTTTGAATCAGGAATTGAAAAGATCAAACCTTTACTGGACAACTCTGAAAAACAATTCAAAAAAACCGGTCAGCAACAAAAGCTGGGGCTTTTCTACAATCTCGCCTATCTCTATTTCGGTGCGGGAAACTTTGACAAAGCACTCGATTGGATCAACCGACTTTTACAGCAACCCGGGCTAAAAGCACGACAAGACATTCACAGCTTTAGCCGGTTACTCAACCTGATCATACATTATGAACTGGGAAATGACGAGTTACTGGAATACATTGTTAAATCCACCTCCAGGTTCCTTTCCGGCCGGAAAAGATTATTCAAAGTTGAGGCCATCATGCTCAAACTCATGAGACAATACCCCAACTGGATTACCGGAGAGGAAAAGGCCAACGGATTTTCTAAACTGGTCAAAGAACTAAAAGCATTGCAGCAGGATGAATTTGAACAAAAAGCATTTGCCTATTTCGACTTCATCTCCTGGATGGAAAGCAAGATCACCGGTAAATCTTTTGCGGAGATCATAAACCAGAAATAACAGCAGCTGCCAACTGCGGACAACTGCTGTATTCACATGCGTTAATGTTGCACTATTATTTTTCTGGTTTGGATTTGATCCCCTACCTGGATATTAATGAAATACATTCCATTATTCCATTCTGAGGATGCTAATTCGATCAAAGTAGTCTGGTCGTTATAGACTTTGGAAAACACTCTGGTTCCAAAAGTACTGTAGACACTTACTTCTTTTTCCAGTTTCACTGTTTCTCCCAGATCAAGTTTTACCCAATCATTGCAAATAGTCGGGTAAACCGTCACTCCAAAATTCAATGACACAATATCATCATTTAGAACAGCCAGTTCCGATTTTCTGAAATCAGGATCGAACAAATGTAGATCTTCGATACTGCCAGCCAATTGCATCAGATCATCGTTTCCATAGACTTTCAATTCAGCGACAGTGGAAACCAGCGTTTCTCCATCGCATTCCACAATCGCCCGTACATAAATTACTTTATCAGAACTTGAGTGAATTGGTGGTGTATTATAAACCGGATCCATTGCTCCGGGAATGTTTACCCAATCAATAATATCTGTCTTAAACTGCCATTGAAAATCCGAACCATAATAATTTTCCAAAGAAAAGACGGTCGTTTCTCCAGATTCAATTTCCCCCGGATCGACATAAGCCTCACCCGCTGCACATTCTGGTTCATCAATGAAAAAGATATCCTGAGACATACATCCGTTTACATCAAAAATGGTCACCATATACGCTCCAAACGGCAGATCATAAACACATGCTCCGCCTACCAGCCCTAAATTACTGCCCAATTGGTACCAGCTAATACTATAGGGAGCTGTTCCCCCTTCAGGATCAACACAGGCAAATTCACCATATTGGTCAAATTCAAGGTTACTGACAAGTCCTTCTGATTCTCCGACATTTACGGTCAAAGACTTAGAACATCCATTGGCATCAGATACCGTAATAGTATAATTTCCGGGACTGAGATTTTCAAACAGGGCAATGCCCTCGTCCGATAAAACTGCCATGTCTCCAAGAATAATCGTATAGGGAGGTGTGCCTCCTTCCACTTCTACTTTTATCGAGCCATCATTCTGTCCTGAACAGCTGACATCCGTTACCGTCAAGTCAACATCAAACCCTGAATTATCAGGAATCAGGACAGGCAGTAATACATAACAGCCATTTGCATCTACCACCAAAACCAGATAATACCCCGGTGGAATGTCTTCGGCACATTGAACATAAGTATCCGTCGGGCTGATCGCTGGACCCCACTGGATGGCATCGGTCGGTTCTGCACCTTCAATATGAGGATTACCGTTATCATCAAAAATAACATTTGGTATAACTGTCAACGGGGAATTCCAGGCCCAGACCCACAAATGATAAGGCATGGTTCCTCCGGTAACTGTCAGGCATCCATCTACCTGATCACAGTCCTGGTTAGTTATTTCAAAGGTAGCTTCCAGCGTATTGGGTTCCGGAATATGCACCGGCAATAGTGCATAACAACCATTGGCATCTACTACCAGCACCAGATACCAGCCGGGTGGAATGTCCTCCGCGCAGCGTACGTAAACAGGAGTTGTATTTGGTCCTTCTTCCCAACCAAAAACATCTGTCATCTCGGCATTATCAATAACAGGATTTCCATCAGCGTCAAATTCCACGGTTGGCAAAACATCTGAAGAAGCGGTCCAATGCCAGACCCAAATATGATACGGCAAGGTACCTCCACTCACATACAAGCACCCATCTACTTGGTCGCTACATGGTTCACTGGTG
>QQUB01000774.1 GCA_008501835.1 Bacteroidota bacterium | reverse complement strand
GTCAGGATCAATAAGGCCGTACGAGCTTTTTTCATGACTTTTTATATCTTCAAACTATGTTTTCGAAAAGGTTTAAAGATAAGAAAGTCTGAAGTCAAATCCTTGAAAAACAAAGGGTATGTAGATCCTAAACCCTTAGAATCAAGCTGGATTTTAGCCCTTTTTTAATTGGGATCTTTGGAAGGAAATTTTCGTACACACCGAATTCATTCGGTGCGACGAGCCGAATGAATTCGGTGTGTACGGTTTATATCTTCAAGCTACGTTTTCAATAAGTTTTAAAGATAATGAAGTTTGCAGTCAAACCCTTGAAAAACTATAGGCATATGGGTCTTAATTCAGGAGGCTAAAGACAACGATCATTAGCAGCTATTTTTGTTTGCCAATGTCTATAATAATCCTGAAGAGATAGCTAATTTTAGCAGAGTTTTAAATACACGTTTGTTCTTGAAAAATCATTGGTTCTAAAATTAACAGCAGTATTATGAAAAACCATTTTCTTATAATATTATTCCTTCTGACCGCTATTTGTTTCCAGAGTTGTGAACAAAATGGAGCTGAACCGGAAGTATTCAATCCATCCCAATTTGTTGACCCGTTTATTGGCACAGGAGCCCATGGGCATGTATACCCCGGTGCTACTACTCCCTTTGGAATGGTTCAGTTAAGTCCGGATAACGGGATTTCCGGCTGGGACTGGTGTTCCGGGTATAATTGGGATGACAGTTTGATCGTAGGGTTTAGTCACTTGCATTTGAGCGGAACCGGAATTGGTGACCTGTTGGACATTTCGGTAATGCCGACTATTGCGGATATGGATCTAACTATACAGAATAATCCGAGAGCATCTTCCTATGCTGCCAGTTTTGATCATGAAAATGAACAGGCTGAGCCCGGATACTATAAAGTTGAGCTGGACAATGGTATTGTTGCAGAGTTAACAGCTTCAACTTATGTTGGAGCGCATAAATACAGTTTCCCTAAAGGAGCGTCCTCACAGATACTTTTAGACCTGGGTTTTTCACTCAATTGGGACCGGCCAAAAGAACTAATGATCCACCAGATCTCCGATAAGCGAATTACAGGGTATCGCCACAGCAGTGGTTGGGCAAATGACCAGCGGGTATTTTTCGCCATGGAATTTTCAGCTCCCTTTGACTTAATTATTGCAGATTCAACTTCCGTTAAAGAAAATACCGGCGAACCCATTGAAGGGAAAAAGCTTCGGGCCTTGTTTTCATTTGAGGATGCAGAGCAGGTAGCATTGAAAACGGGATTGTCAACTGCCTCTGTTGAAGGTGCTGAGGCTGCCTTAAAAGGTGTTGAAGGAAAATCATTTGAGCACCTGAAAAATGAAGCCCGGATCTTGTGGAAAGATGAATTATCAAAAGTAAACGCCATTTCTACTGACACTGCTGTTCTCAAAACTTTCTATACGGCTCTATACCGAACTTCTCTCGCTCCAAACGTATTGTCTGACGAGTTGGGAGCCTATAAAGGAGCAGGTGGTGAGTATCACAACGCAGAGGGTTATACACGCTATGGTTTATTCTCCTTGTGGGATACCTTTAGAGCAGCTCATCCGCTGTATACCATTTTACAACGAGACAAAATCAATGATTTTATTCAATCAATGTTGGCGCATTATGACGAATACGGTCTTTTGCCTGTCTGGGACCTGCATGGCAATGAAACCAATACAATGACGGGCTATCACGCCATTCCTGTGATTGTGGATGCTTATTTTAAAGGATTCAGAGATTACGATGTGGAGAAAGCTTTCGAGGCTATGAAAAAAAGCAGCATGCAGAATATTCGTGCCACTGACCTCTATCGTGAATATAGATTTATACCTCATGATAAATCCGGGCAAAGTGTTACCCGCACCCTGGAATATGCTTATGATGATTGGTGTATTGCACAAATGGCCAAAGACCTTGGTCGTGAGGAAGATTATGAAATTTATATGAAGCGCTCAGAGGCCTATAAATTCCTATATGATGAATCAACAGGTTTTATGCGCGCCAAACTTTCTGATGGAACCTGGAAAACACCATTTGACCCCAAATATTCCAGTCATGACTTCAGTGTGGCAGAATATACGGAAGGAAATGCCTGGCAGCATAGCTTTTTTGTACCTCATGCAGCCAAGGATTTAATAGCCCTTCATGGGGGCAATGAACCTTTTGTTGCAAAACTGGATGAGCTGTTTACCACCTCTTCTGAGATTACCGGTGATTTTGCTTCCAGTGATATTTCCGGTCTCGTGGGGCAATATGCACATGGTAATGAGCCCAGCCACCATATTGTGTACCTTTACAATTATGCCGATCATCCGGAAAAAGCCCAGGCTCAGGTTCGAAATATCATGAAAACTCAGTATGATGATACGCCTTATGGGGTATGTGGGAATGAAGATTGCGGTCAGATGTCAGCATGGTATGTATTCAGTGGCATGGGATTTTATCCTACCAACCCGGCGAATGGCCAGTATGATATCGGGAGTCGGGTTTTGGATGCGGCAACGATTG
>QQUB01000575.1 GCA_008501835.1 Bacteroidota bacterium | reverse complement strand
GTGTAACGCTTTCCGGATTTGAGATCAACAATGTGGCAAGAAGTCATACTAAGGATTATGCGGCGGTACGTGCTTTTAAGATTAGACATTTTCTTTTTGAGGATAACACCTTCAACAATCCGTTTTTTGCCTACCTGATCGAAAAATCCCACTATGGAATTATTAAGAACAACGTAATCAATGGCAACGCTGTGGTTGAACATAATTCAGGAAACGGCATCCATCTCTGGCATTGCTCCTATATGGAGGTTTTGGATAACGAAGTGTATCAAATGCGAGATGGCATTTATTTTGAATTTGTAAAACACAGCCTGGTAGCAGACAACATCAGCAAACGAAATATCAGATACGGTCTGCATTTTATGTTTTCCAATAACGATGAATATGAAAATAATTTGTTCGAGGATAATGGGGCGGGTGTAGCCGTGATGTTCTCCAAATACATTTTCATGCGCAACAATATTTTCCGGTTGAACTGGGGAACCGCTTCCTATGGCCTGTTGCTGAAAGAGATCTACGATGCAGAGATCAAACAAAATACCTTTGAAGAAAATACTATCGGAGTGAATGCAGATGGATCGACCAGGGTGAATTTTGAACAAAACAACTTCAACAACAACGGCTGGGCCATTAAATTCCTCGGAGCTTGTTACAGCAACAAACTCAGGTTTAACAATTTTCGTAACAACTCCTTTGGGATTGCCTACCAGGGCGGCCTGAACGGCAATTTGTTCGACAGAAACTACTGGAGCGAATATACTGGATATGACCTTGACCGGGACGGCCTCGGCGATGTCCCTTTCCGGCCGATAAAACTATTCTCCTACGTAGTCAACAAAACCCCGGAAACCATTATTTTACTGCGTAGTTTATTTGTGGACATTATCAATTTCTCAGAAAAGGTATCCCCCATTTTTACCCCTGACCAGTTGAAAGATGAAAATCCTTTAATGAAACCCGTGACATGGTAAACATACAACATTTATATAAAAGTTTCGGCCCTGTTGATGTTCTTCAGGGCGTCAACCTAAAGATTGACGAATCCGGCATCGTGGCCATTCTTGGCCCCAATGGTTCCGGCAAAACCACTTTGATCAAGAGCATGCTTGGAATGGTCATTCCTCAAAAGGGCGAAATCTTTATCGATGAGCAACAGGTTCTGGGTAAGTGGGAATACCGAAATGACATTTCCTATATGCCCCAGATCGCCAATTTCCCTCAAAATCTCCGGGTTAAGGAACTGATCAATATGATCAAAAACCTCCGTACGGAAACATCTCTTGATCAAGAACTGATTGAACAATTCAAGCTGCAACCCTTTCTGGACAAAAAGCTGGGCACCCTCTCGGGAGGGACGAGACAAAAAGTGAATATAGTACTCACTTTTATGTTCGATTCTCCCCTGATAATTCTGGACGAACCCACCACAGGTCTTGATCCGGTTGCCCTGATTTATTTGAAGCAACTGATTGCAGAAGAAAAGGCAAAAGGCAAAACTATTCTGATTACCACCCACATAATGAATCTTGTCGAAGAGGTAGCTGACAGAGTGATATTCCTGCTGGACGGTAATATTTATTTTGACGGAACTGTTGATGCCCTAAAACAGCAAACTCAACAGGAAAATCTTGAACACGCCATTGCTGAGATCCTTAAAAACACTTACGCCTGACAAACTTAAAAACCATGTTCAAAATACTCAAATATAGTTTTTTTGACCTTATGCGCAGCCGCTGGAGCTATGTGTATTTCCTTTTTTACCTGGTCCTGGGTTTTGTGCTTTTTTTCCTTAACAATGATGTTAATAAGGCCGTAATTACCCTTTTGAACATCATCATTGTACTGACTCCTTTGATAGGAACAATTTTTGGAGTAATGTATTATTACAGCTCCCGGGAATTTACAGAACTCCTCCTGGCTCAACCGGTAAAAAGGAGTTCCATTTTTGTCGGTCAATACCTCGGTGTAGCCATTTCCCTGTCTTTGAGCCTGATCATTGGTCTGGGCATTCCTTTCGTAGCCTACGGGGTTATGCGGTCAGGTGCGATCTGGGATTTCACCTCTCTTTTGGTGACCGGTGGATTTTTGACATTTATTTTTGTGGCTCTGGCCTATAACATCGCTCTTTCCTTCAACGACAAAATAAAAGGTTTTGGGTTTGCCATTTTGCTTTGGCTGTTGTTAGCTGTAATCTACGATGGCCTCATCATGATCCTGATGATCACCTTTCAGGAATATCCGCTGGATAAATTTGCGCTTGGAGCAATCATGTTAAATCCAATTGACCTGTCGAGGGTTCTGATTTTGCTAAAACTGGACATTTCGGCTTTACTGGGTTATACCGGAGCCGTTTTTCAGAAGTTTTTCGGAACATACTTAGGTATGTTAATCTCTTTGACTGCTTTATCAACCTGGGTACTTTTGCCATTATGGCGTATAATCCGGGTGTCCCGGAAAATAGATTTTTAACCGACAATAAAGGCTGTTCTTACCCGCTACCCCTTGCAACAATTGGGATAATGTTTTAATTTG
>QQUB01000365.1 GCA_008501835.1 Bacteroidota bacterium | reverse complement strand
GAACCAGGCCCTGGAAGTGAATACAGTACTGGAGCCTCATGAAGTTCTGGATGAAATTCAGAAAATCGAGAACCAAATGGGCCGTATTCGTTACAAGAAATGGGGTAGGAGGTTGATCGATATTGACATATTATTTTATGAAAAACGAATCATTAAAACCCCCAAACTGGCCATTCCTCATCCTTTTTTACAGGATAGAAACTTTGTACTGGCGCCATTAAATGAGTTGATTCCCGATTTCATCCATCCTGTTTTTAAGAGTCAAATTTCCCAAATATTTCAGGAGAGCCAGGACGAGCTCAAGGCTGAGATTTATATTTCAGACAAAAAGTCCAAAGATTTACCCTTTAAAGAAATATAATTTAGGGCTGCTCTTTTGGAAAAAAGCTTTAGAATTCCGACCTTCATGCCTCATTTTTTGACTGTATTTTTCAGATGGAAATAAGAGATGCCTGAGCAAAAGTTACCTTATAAATTTATTACGATCGAAGGAAATATTGGTGCTGGGAAAACCACCCTTACCCATATGCTTTCCAAGGATTTTAACTATAAAATAATCCTGGAGGAATTCTCTGATAATCCATTCTTACCCTTTTTTTATAAAAATCCTGAGCGGTATGCTTTTCCAGTAGAGTTGTTCTTTATGGCCGAACGTCATAAACAACTACAGGAGGAATTAGCCAAAAAAGATCTTTTCCAACAGTCTGTCGTAGCTGATTATTTTTTTCTGAAAACCCTTCTTTTCGCAAAGAACAATCTTAATGAAGAAGAATACAGGTTGTTTCAACGTCTTTTTGATGTATTGAACCTCAGTTTTCCTGCACCGGATATACTGGTATATCTGCATCGACCAGTTGAAAATTTGCTTCAAAGCATTAAAGTCAGGGGCAGGGCTTATGAACAAGTGATTAAGGCTGAATACCTGTCAGAGATACAGGCTGCCTATTTTAATTTCTTCAAAACTGATGTCAATTTTCCCGTTTTGATCATCAATCTCGGAGTGGCCGATTTTTTGCGGGAAGAGGCAACTTACCAAAGAATAATTGGTTTACTTAATAGGGAGTATGAGGTAGGGGTTCATACCCTGGATCTGTAAAGTAAGTTTAAAGTTTTATTCAAAATATTTCCACTTGAGTATATTGTTCAAAAAAAGAAAGAAAGATGGATGAAATGGAAAAATGGATTTCTGTAAACTGATACATCTCAGCCAATTATCCATTCTTCCAAATATCCAGACCTTTTAGAGAAATTTATGTAATTATGGTAAGTGGTTGATATTTAGATGTTTAAGAAACTAGGCAAGCTCTTATTCTCCTGCTATTGAACGAACCAATTTTGAAAAATCCATTTCATGATCAATTTACCCGAAACTGACCAAAAAAGAATTGTCATAATCGGAGGCGGATTTGCCGGATTAAAACTGGCAAGAAAGTTATCCAATGCTGATTACCAGGTCGTTTTGCTCGACCGAAATAATTACCATCAGTTCCAGCCACTTTTTTATCAGGTGGCCATGTCCGGACTCGAACCAAGTTCCATCGTTTTCCCGTTACGAAAGCTCTTTCATCACAAAAAGAATGTCTATATCAGGGTCACTGAAGTACTTTCTGTGGAAATGGATAAAAAGAGATTACAAACTCCATTGGGTATTGTCAATTTCGATTATCTCGTGATAGCGACCGGAGCGAGGACAAATTATTTTGGAAATAAATCATTGGAAGAATTAACAATTCCGATGAAATCGGTTTCCGAAGCACTTTATCTCAGGAATCGAATCCTCTCTGATTATGAAACCGCTCATAGTATGACTGATTATGAGGAGCGGCAGAAATATCTGGATATTGTTATCGTTGGAGGTGGGGCCACCGGAGTGGAAGTTGCCGGAGCTATCGCGGAAATGCGAAACACCATTTTTCACAAGGACTATCCCGAACTCGACCCTAAGGAGATTGATATTCATCTGGTCCACGGAGCTGATAGATTATTAAAAGGAATGACTAAACAAGCTTCTGCGAAAGCCTTAAAATTTTTGCAGGAACTCGGAGTAAATGTCATCCTGAATACCAGAGTAACGGCATACGATGGTACTGAGGTTTGTATGAATAATGGAACAACTATTCAGGCCCATAAAGTTGTTTGGGCAGCCGGAATTACGGCAAACTTTCTGGAAGGGCTTCCGGATGGCTGTACCACTTATGGCAACAGACTGAAAGTAGACAGATTTAATACAGTTGAAGGTACAGAGGATATATATGCCATTGGTGATGTAGCTTTTATGGTAGAAGAGGATTTTCCTGAAGGTCATCCCCAGGTAGCCCAGGTAGCTCTGCAACATGCCCAAAACCTGGCCAACAATTTTATCAGACTACAGAAGGACAAGGAATTGAAGCTCTTTAGCTATGATGACAAAGGGTCTATGGCTACTATTGGTCGACATAAAGCGGTTGTCGATTTGCCAAAATGGAGATTCCAGGGGTTCTTTGCGTGGATCGTTTGGCTGGTGGTACATTTATTCCAGTTGATAGGAGTCAAAA
>QQUB01000338.1 GCA_008501835.1 Bacteroidota bacterium | reverse complement strand
GGTTTTCAGGGCAGCAAAGAAATGAAGACGCCAAAATTAGATAAACTGGCCTCAGAGGGAGTCCGGTTCACTCAAGGTTATGTTTCTGACCCGACATGCGGTCCTTCCAGAGCTGGTTTGATTACTGGAAGGTACCAGCAGCGGTTTGGCTTTGAGGAAAACAATGTACCTGGTTTTATGAGTGAAGTGTCGGCACTTGATGGTAATGAAATGGGGTTACCTGTGGAGGAAGTGACGATGGGTGATTATATGCAATCCATCGGATATACCACGGCTTATTATGGAAAATGGCATTTAGGCGGGGCAGATCGTTTTCACCCAACCAGAAGAGGATTTGATGAATTTTACGGTTTTCGGGGAGGAGCCAGAAGTTATTATGCCTATTCTTCAGACCCACCTCTGAAGATGGATAAAATGGAACGCGGTTTTGAAAATTATGAGGAGCATGAAGGATACCTTACAGATGCTTTAGCGGAGGAAGCAATGGATTTTATAGAAAACAATAAGGATAAACCATTTTTCATTTTTCTGGCTTTTAACGCAGTCCATACCCCAATGGATGCCCAGCCGGAGGATTTAGCTGAATTTCCTGAGTTTACAGGTTTACGTCAAAAGGTAGCCGCAATGACGCTGGCTATGGACAGGGCTTGCGGAAAAGTATTGGATAAACTGGAAGAGCTTGGGCTGGATGAAAATACAATTGTTGTTTTTACCAATGATAATGGAGGACCCACTGATAAAAATGGTTCTATAAATAAACCATTAAGCGGTACAAAATCCAACCACCTTGAAGGAGGTATTCGGGTCCCGTTTTTGATGAAATGGCCCGGGAAAATTAAACCCAAATCAGTTTATAAACACCCTATCATCACGCTTGATTTGTTGCCTACATTTTTTGAAGCAGGTGGAGGAGATGTTGATTCTTTAACCCATCTCGACGGAGTAGATTTGATGCCTTACCTAAGCGGCCACAAAAAAGAAAGACCTCACCAAAGGCTTTACTGGAAGAAGGATTGCAGGGCTGTTGTTCGCGATGGTGATTGGAAATTGATAAGATTTCCAGACAGACCTGCTGAATTGTACAATATTGCAGAAGACATCGGAGAACACAACAATCTTGCTGCGGTCTATCCGGAAAAGGTCAAGAAGATGTATAAAATGATCTTCCAGTGGGAGTCAACTTTATCAAGACCACGTTGGCTTTTGAAGCGGAAATTTGAAAATATGGATATTGACCGCATGGACAAATACAGGCATTAAAATTCCCTGACTTCAGGATTTTAATAATATCATAACTGGACAATTCAAGGTTGCATATGGTTTGAAACCTGGGCTGTCCGGTTTATCTTTTGGCTATTCCAAAAAAGATAATATTCCAATAAAGGAATTCCAGGGTTGGCTTGTTTCTGAAATTGTTGATTCATAAGCAATGCCCGATCATCAGTACAATCCTTCTTATGCTTTTGAATCTCTCCATTTTGGTATTTTTTCTTTTGGTGCTGATCATTGCCATTTCCAGATGGAAAATACATCCGTTTATTGTCCTGATCCTCATAGCCCTTGGATTGGGAATGACAATGGGTATAGGTGGTGTACAAACAGTTGATGTAGTGTTAAAAGGGTTTAGTGAAACCCTGCGTTGGATAGCCATTATTATTATCCTGGGAGCATTTATTGGCGAAGTTTTGCAGGAAACAGGTGGAGCTGTTCGAATCTCAGAAGGAGTTATTAAAAGTGTTGGAGAGAAGAAATTGCCCTGGGCGATGGGAATTACGGGATATATAGTATCCATACCCGTATTTGTCGACGTTGCCTATATTCTATTACAACCGGTAATAGAATCTTTGGCAGTAAAGAGCAGGAAACCCGTTTTATTTCTGGGGTTGTCGCTGGCTGCCGGCCTTACCGTTGCGCACACATTAATCCCTCCAACTCCGGGACCAATGGCCGTTGCATCCTTGTTGGGGGTCAATATGGGGAGGATGTTGTTGATAAACCTCTTTGTGGCCGTCTTCGCCATGGCAGGGGGCGTTTTGTTTGTACAGTATTTTGTAAAAAATACCTGGTTAAAATATGACGAGAAACTTCGACATGAGTTTGAGGATCAAAACCAGGAACCGGCCGAAGAGGTTGAAGCAAAAAGTGGTGAGGTGATTTTTGATGTATTACCAATTCTGGTTCCTATAATACTTATTGGAGCAGGTTCTTTTTTGGATTTGGAAAAAGAGACGGTATTTACTGGGATTATGAGTTTTATATCCATGCCTTTTATTGCCGTTTTTATTGGGGCATTTATTGCAGGTTGTCAATTGCTTTTCAAAGGAAGGAAAAAGGTCATCAATAAACTGGTGGAACAAGCTATCTTAAAATCTGCTTTGGTAATCATGATTACAGGTGCAGGTGGTTCTCTTGGATTTGTGATCAAGGAAACAGGCATACAAAACGAAATAGTAGAGGTCTTTTCCCATTTTCCATTTTTGGGAATTCTGTTACCCTTTGTTGTTGCCTCCATTTTAACTATATCAACCGGTTCCATTACAGTTTCGCTTGTAGGAACTGCCTCAATGTTAGGTCCTATGATTAATAGCTTACCCGTTTCTCCGGAGATGGTTGCGGCCCTGATTGGTTGTGGGGCATTTTGTGTTTTCCATGCCAATTCCAGTTTTTTCTGGTTACTCAATCGACTGCATGAAGTACCACCTCCAACTCTCTATAGAACCTATACCCTCCAGTCTCTTGTAATGGGGCTTTCCGGCCTGCTGGCTGTGTTTTTACTTCAATTATTTGGCCTTTGAAGGCTTTAAAGCCACAGTAGGGTAAAATAATGCAATAACATGATAATTTCTATCAGTGCTTCCTTTGTTTTTTGCATTTACTTTGTACAAGAATAAAGGGGATGATTAACCGCCTGGAAGGGAATTTCCCTGAATTCTTAATCTCTGAAATTGATGTAAAATGAATAATGGCACAAAGTTATTTTTTCTGTTGACAGTTTTATCGGGCTTGTTCATGCTTTCCTGCACGCCGGATGAAGATGTAACTCCAAAACAGAATTTTTTCCCGGAATCTGATCCTTATAATACGGGCAATTGGGTGCTGATAGAAGAAATAAGTGATGAATTTGAGGCCGATCAGCTCGATGAAGATAAATGGTTGATTCAAGGAAGAGATGGGGAATACAAATCCAACTTTATAGGCCGTGCACCCTCCCAGTTTTCTACGGAGAATGTTCGCCTTGAAGATGGAAAACTGAAAATTGATACCCGCTGGGATCCGGACTTTGACTTCAGCGATGAAATCCAGGAATACGGTAATGGTACTTCCTATAGTTATGAAAATATTACAACAGCGGCTGTCATTAGTAAAAATTATTTCCGCTATGGGTATATGGAAATAAAATGTAAAGCAGCCGATGTTTCCGTTTCCAATGCATTTTGGATGACTGGACCAGGGGCAGAATTAGACGTTTTTGAATTTATCGGAAACCCTAAGCAAGAGCACAAAGTACACCTTGAAACAGAACAGAAGTTTACCATTCATGACTGGAGTCCGGGGCAGAATGGAGCTGCGGTTTGGTCGGATACCGTCCAGTTGGATTGGAGAGTTGCAGGAGGTTATCACACTTATGGGTGTGAATGGAATCCGGAGTACCTCAAGTTTTATGCAGACGGGGAATTGATTAAAACAGTCCTGAAAGAAGACCTGGGAGATGCCTGGGTGTTGGACGATATCCTTTGGATTTGGGTGGATGCAGAAACCTTCCCTTGGCATGGCCTGCCCGTAGAATCTGATTTGCCCGCAGATTTCGAAATTGAATACATCCGTGTTTGGGAAAACGATTAAAAGGAATCTTTAGCATTTAAGAATTAGTGAGCTTTTTCATACATACGAATAGTTTGTGAATAATACTTAATAACATCCTGGCTTTGGAAGAAAAATTTCCGGTCAGGATGTTTTTTGAAACCTAAAAAACTAAACTGAAAAAAATTAAAAACCGGAACTTGTATGGTCCGGAATTACAAACAAAACCACAAAGCGGTGCATAAAAAATCATGCACCGCTTTTTTTCTGGAATGACTTATTAAAATTACAATTCATGATTTTATTCAAAAAGAGAACTTCTCCGCATGTATCATTATGGATGCTTGTTCTTGCAGTTTTCACGATTTATTCCTGCAATAAAAAAGTTAATGTTTCCAGGGGAGCAGAAAAGGTTGAACCGGGACTATTCCTGGAACTGCCTGATTTTTGCCCAACTCCGGACGCTTTTAGCATTGCTCCGGATGGGAGTTTGATATTATCCTGTCCGAATTATGCAGAAAAAACCGTTCGGGGTACTATTATCAAAATTAGGCATGATCGATCTGTGATAAATTTAGGACCAGTTCCAGGAATAAAACCTTCCACTTTTGGAGCCCCCATGGGAATTGACCATGGACCAGACGGAGAATTGTATGTTTGTGTTAACCAGGGGGCTGATAACGGCAGTATTTTGAAAATGACATTTAAACAAGATACTCTAATTAAAACAGAGGTGATTGCACATGGAATAAATGGTCCCAATGGACTTAAGGTAAAGGGCCAGGCCATTTATGTGACCACCCCCAAATTACCAAAAATCAAAGGGGAGAAAAATACCAGCGGTATTTACCGTTTTTTGCTTTCTGATCGCAATGTCCATGTCAATAATGACTTTTCAGATCCCAATTTAATATTTACGACCCAAACTGATAATCCAGTCAGACAATTTGGATTGGATGGCCTGGCTTTTGATCAGGAAGGAAATCTGGTGGCAGGGGATTTTGGTGATGGCATTATTTATAGGCTTGAATTATCCGAGCAGGGTAGGGTAATAGGTGAAAAAGTATTGGCGGATCTTCCTGATTCAACAGGAATCGACGGTATGTTATTTGATAGCAAAGACAATTTATTCGTTGTCGGGTTTTCCCAAAACCAGCTGTGGAAAATTGACAAAAAGGGTAATTCGAGTATGATTGTGCAATCTCCCGATACCAATGGAGAAAAAGGAGGATTGGACCAACCCGTTGATCTGGTAATTTTCCAGGAAAAAATAATCATTTCCAATTTTGATCTGATGACGGATCCGGATATGGTTAATACTGCTCACGACAAACCATATACACTTTCTTATCTTTATTTTTGACCAGGGGGAATTCCTGAACCTGAACCCCGGACACCTTTGAACAATATAAAACCTAAAAAAGAATAGTTTTTTATCATTTTCCCTGCAACCTTTTTTTGTTTGAGTCGTCTTTATAGCGTAAATCCATCCGAACGTCGATAAAAGCAACTTCTTTGGTAGAATTTTGTTACTTTTATGTGACTTTTGGACAACCTTAAATTTATCACCTGTAGTAATGAAAAACTTAAACGCCAAACACGCACTCTATTTGATCCTGGCGGTTGTGAGTATCTTCTGTTATGTTTATGTAAATACTCAACAACCGGCAATCGACAAAAACGACGCAGTCCTTGGGAATTCAGGATATGTTCAAACTGACGAATTCGAGGAAGATGAAAAAGTAACACCTTTCATTGATATCCGTTTGATTCAAAAGGCTGTGGAAACAGGAAAAAATTTAATTCCTACGAATTAATTTACATTTGCTGTAATTTTTAATTCGAAGTGCTTTGAGAATTGTTTCTCAAAGCACTTTTTTTGTTTAAAGTCACCTCATTTTAGCTGGAAGGAAAAATCACCTGATATTAAGGTTCATCATTCTTTTTCAAAAACTTTTATTCCCATCTTTTTACTTTTTATCGAACTTTATTAAATAGGGTAAAATAATGTAATAACTAGATAAATTTCATCAATATCTACTATAAATATTAGGGTTTCTTTGCAATGAATGACATTGTTAGAGTAAAGACTCTATTAGGATTAAAGGCTATAACACCAGATGTTTATCGAGTTAAATTGGTAACCAAATTATGCAAATTTCCAATCTCATTCCTTTCCTTTTGTTTAATTAAAATCAAATTTTTTATGAAACGAAATAGACATTTTTTTAAGCCACTTTGGGTTTGTCTGTTATTGATGATGGCCGGTAATTTTGCTTTTGGGCAAGTTACGGTAACAGGTACGGTTACCGACGGAGAAGACAAATCACCATTGTTTGGGGTAAACGTTGTGATAAAGGATGCAGAGACTGTGACCGGAACCATAACGGATTTTGATGGGAAATTTTCCCTTGAAGTACCCGATGAAAGTACCGTTTTGGTTTTTTCATACACAGGTTACGATAACCAGGAAGTTACCGTAGGCAGCCAAAGAGTATTTGATATTGCTCTTGCCTCCAGTTTGACCGCATTAGATGAGGTGGTAGTTGTAGGGTATACAACGAGGAAAAGAGGAGAACTCACAGGATCAGTAAGTACAGTGAATAACGAAGACATTGCGAGAACCTCTAATAGGGATTTGACAAAATCTTTGGCTGGTAAGGTTCCGGGACTGATCATTTCTGACAGAGGGGGATATCCCGGAGCTACTGGAGATGTTACCTTACTCATCCGCGGAAAATCAACTTTAAACAATAACGCTCCTCTTGTTTTGGTGGACGGTGTTCCATCTGAAGCATTTTCACATTTAAGTCCACAGGATATTGAATCCATTTCCGTATTGAAAGATGGTGCTGCCGCGATTTATGGAGCGAGAGCAGCAAACGGTGTAATTTTAATTACTACCAAGAGAGGTAGAACTGGAAAGCCGGTTATTAACCTTTCCAGTAATTACAGTATTTCTTCCTTCTCAAACACACCGAACCTGATGTCCTCTGAGCAGTATGCTATTTACAGAAATGAGGCTGCAGAAAGAGCTGGAATTGCCATTCCGTTTACACAGGATGATATTGACAAATATGCTGCCGGGAATGATCCGCTTAATTACCCAAGTACTAACTGGGCAGAAGAAACATTTGCGACCTCTTCTCCCGAATGGAGAAATACGCTTTCCGTTTCCGGTGGTTCTGATAAGGTAAATTATTTCATCAGTGGTGACCATATCGATCAGGTAGGATTATTTAAATCAGGTGATTTGACCTTTAAGCAATATCAGGTACGTTCCAATGTAGATGTGAAACTTCATGAGACGTTTACATTAGGGCTTGACCTTGCCGGTAGATTTGGTAATACCAATGAGCCTGGTGTTGATGATGGATTCATCTACAAGCATATTTATACCAATGAGCCAACTGAAGTGGCAACCTATCCAAATGGTTTGATCGCATGGGGTGGTGAGAATGGTGCAAATCCAATCATAATGTCAAGTAATGAATCTGGGTTTGTTAACCAACTTAGCAATAATCTGAGATCTAAGATCGGATTTGACTGGAAATTGGATTGGCTGACCGAAGGTTTGAGCATTAACAGTTATGCCGGCATCAGAAAATGGACTACGGATACTAAATCATGGTACACTCCCTGGACCGTTTATAGCTATCAGGAAGGCACGGATGAATACATCCCTCAGGCAGGTTTCTCCCAGCAGGGAGCTACTAATATTCTCAGAGAGACATTCTGGAAGTACGATGAGTTAATGTTGAACGCAACGATCCGTTACAACAGAACCTTTGGTCAACATAGCTTTAAAGGATTATTGGGAATGGAGCGCTTCAATTCAACTCAGAGATCCTTCTGGGCTGAAAGAAGAGATTTTCCAAGCAACGATCGTCCCGAACTGTTCGCAGGTAGTGATGAAGGACAAATTTCTTACGGTGGTTCCGCAGAATGGGCAAGGTTGAACTATTTTGGGTCACTTTCATATGATTTCCAGAAGAAATACTTCCTTGATCTTACACTCCGTCATGATGGTTCCGGAAACTTTGGTCCTGGTAACCGTTTTGGTACATTCCCAGGTGTTGCTGTGGCATGGTCCATTGGTAACGAGGCCTTTATGGAGTCATTGAAGGGGACACTGGATGCTTTGAAACTTAGAGCTTCCTGGGCTATTATGGGTAATGATCGTATCTCCCCATTCCAGTACCTTACCCGTTATAACTACGGTGGAGTAACCAATGCGGCTCAGCCAAACTGGTATATTTTCGGTACTCCAGGTGTTAGATATAATGGTTATGTTAGTGCAACGGTGCCTAACCCGGATATCACCTGGGAAACGGCTGATATGAGAAACATCGGTTTGAACTTCGCCATGTTTGATTACAAACTTACAGGGGATATCAACTATTTCTACCAAAAAAGAGAAGGTATCCTGATCACAAGAAATGCTTCTATTCCTGATGCGGCAGGTATTACCCTTCCTCAGGAAAACCTTGGTAAAGTAGATAATTTTGGTTTGGAAGCTCAATTGGAATGGACGAGCAGTGTAGGAGAAGTAAACTACAATATTGGTGCTAACTTCACTCAGGCGAAGAACCAGATCGTTTATATGGATGAGGCAGAAGATGTATCTGAGTACCTGCAGAGAGAAGGATATCCAATGGATTCCTATATCGTTTATCCTACTGATGGTCTATTTGCTGACGAAGCAGATGTTGAAGCTACAGATGTGAAACTCCCGGATACAGGACCTGGAGATCCAAAATATATTGATACCAATGGTGACGGGGTAATTGATGCCGGAGACCGTACGAGAGTTTATGCTTCCAATGTACCTGAAATTCAGTATGGTGTTTATGGAGGAGTAAGTTATAAAGGATTTGATGTGAATTTCTTGTTCCAGGGTCAGGCAAAAGCCCAAATGATCATTTTCTTTGATCAGTCCGGAGCACTTCCGGAGTTTGTTTTCACAGAAAGATGGACGCCTGAAAATCCTGATGCAAGATATCCTCGTGCAAGAGTACAGGGAGACCCTTATAGCGGTAACCTGAATACAGCAGAAAACTTCCAGGCTGCAGATACTTACCTGTTTGATGCTTCCTTCCTGAGATTGAAAGAGGTTGAACTTGGGTACACTTTACCTAAGGAAAAGGTGAAATTCGGAACAGTACGTGTATTTGCCAGAGGGCTGAACTTGTTGACAATGTTCTCTGAAGTTTATGATCTGGGATTGGATCCTGAAGCTGCTAGGTACGATAACTTTAGAAATAGTACTTATCCATCTCTTAAAGCTTATCAATTCGGTTTGAACCTGACCTTTAATTAATCAGCAGGTCGATCATTGCTTTAATGAGATTCTAAACTATAAAAAACAAAAAGATGAAATTTAAATATTTAACATACGTGTTTTTGGTTTTCACGCTGTTTGCCCTGGCCGGATGTAGTGAAGACTTTCTGGACACAGAAGCAAAAGATGCTTTTACAGAGGATTTTATTTACGGTGATCCTGGTCAAATGGAAGGATTGTTGGTCAATGCTTATAACAGCACAGAGAGCTGGGGTATCAATCGTTTCCAGTGGTGGGGAAGAAGGTTTAATATTGAGGGAGCTTCTTTTGAAGCTAAGTTCAATTTCCAGGATAGGGATTTGTTTAGAGTAAGAGCGGGTTGGACACCAAGTAATGTTGGTATTTTTAATCAAAAATGGCGTGATTACTGGGATTATGTTCGCTTGACCAATGAGTTCCTGGACAGAGTGGATGATAGTGAGGCGATGAAGAATGATCCTGAAACGGTATCCGTTTTGAAAGCTGAAATGCAGTTCCTTAGAGCTAATTTGTATAGTAAGCTGATCAGGTATTACGGTGGTGTTCCAATTATGGAAAATGCTCTGGGATTGGATGATAATTTTGATTTGACGAGGAACAGTTACCAGGAGTGTGTAGAGTTTATTGTAAGCGAACTGGATGAAGCAATTGCCGTTTTACCTGAATCTCGGCCAGACAGTGAGTTCGGTCGTGCCACAAAACTTTCTGCAATGGCAGTGAAATCCAGAACATTACTGCATGCAGCAAGTAAACTGCACGATCCTTCAACAGTTCCTAATGGTCCGCTTTATGATTACAATAAAGCAACTAAGTGGGAAGAAGCAGCAGCGGCAGCCAAGGCTATTATCGACATGGTTGGTGATCGGGATTTGATCTCAGTAAGTAATGCTACTGATTACCAAAGCTTATTCCTGTCTCCTAATGACGACATTCTTTTTGCAAGACCTTTCAGTGGAGAGTATTATGACTTTGGACTTGATGCCAACTCATTGTGGGACAAAACTCAGTCTCCAAATGGATTCGACGGTTGGGCTTTGTCTTCACCAACCCACAACTTCGCATTGCAATTCAACATGGCCGATGGTACAACAACGGACGACGGAACTTACGATCCTGCTGCTCCTAATGACAATAGAGAAATGAGATTCTACGCCAACTTGCTTTTCAATGGCGCTGATTTCCGTGGAAGAGATATTCAATATTATCTGTCAGA
>QQUB01000133.1 GCA_008501835.1 Bacteroidota bacterium | reverse complement strand
ATCAGCTCAATTCCAATAAAGTCTATCATTTTGGTTGTGGTTTGATTTTGATGTTTAGCCGGACCTTAGCCATATTAACTCAATATCTTTCTTCTTAATTTGTACTCGCCGAATTCATTCGGCTCGCGGCACCGAATGAATTCGGTGAGTACGGTTTTCCCATTTTTAAATCGGAATCTGCTTTTTCCCTCTCAACTCTTTTAAACCATTTCGATACTTAGAAAGCTGTTCATGAATTTACCAATCGTATTCACATCCATAAATGTCAATGTTTTCACCTTGCAGCCCTAACCACAATTTCAGGTATCTTTCCTGAAAAGCAATTTCTTCCCGACAAGTCAATTACACCACCTCGTATTTTGTAACAATTAGGAAATACTTTTTCGGAAGTGGTTTCAGAAAGCCAGGTAAAAGAGAGATTTGCCAGCGTTACTTTTTTTCCTTGTTGCTTTAAATTGAAATAAAGAGGGATTCCACAAAATATATCAAATCCGCCTCCTGCCCCGGCAAGTAAAATGGATTGACTGTCTTTCAATGCTTCGAAGATGGGTATTTGATTTAAGGAGTAACTCATTTTTAATTTTTATTTTTCGGCGGTCTACCTTCTATTTCTCGTCTTTTATCGTCCAGTTCCTTCATTTCTGCCTTCACCTTTGCTTTTCGTTTTAACGCATTTTGGAGCTGTATGTCGCGATTTATTCTATCTTTTCTTAATTCGGGTTTATTCTTTAATTCATCATGGTAATCATGAATAAACCACATGAAATCAACATCAAGTTTTAAGTCATTATCAACTTCCATCCATTGAATATTCACATTGTTGCTAAGAGGTAGGGGAATTCCATCCATAAAAATCCACATTTTGGTTTTTTCAATATCTTTGGAATCAACATAATAAACTTTACAAACCTCATCATAAGCTAAGAACAGTTTTTTTAATTTCTCTCCGAATTCAAAACCGAAATCACCAATTGATGTTTTTTTGTATTCAACAGCTATACCAATCTCTTTTAAGTCTTTCGAGCACTCCTTCGCTTTTTCGAATGCTTTATCCAGTGTTGACTGGCGTGAGGCCCGATATTTTTTAATTAGAGGCTTATTCTGTTTAAGTGCAACACCTCCGGAAATATTAATTTCATTAAAGGAATAGGGTGTGAAGAAAACTATCTTCTTTTGGGATATTGTCTCAATATTACCAATATTATCTATGTTAAAGGTCAATTCTGAATAATGATGACCATGTTTAACCACACCAACGACTTCATATTTGTTTTTGTTAGGTATAAGCCTAATTGATGGTGGGGTGTTAAAAGAAGATTCTTTTTTTAAATAATTGCTTACTCTTTCCGTACAGAACGGTTCCAAGCTTCTCATTCCGCTGATCAATCTTAATCTACCCTTGTCATTTGTAGTTAGGTTTACCACAATCCTTAAATAATCAATGACATCATTTTCATTTGAGAAGGTTAGTCCCTTTTTTAAACAGAATTCCTTAAACTCCTTTTTGTTGTCAGAAAGAAGAAATAACTCGTTAGAAACTTTAATAAATGAATATGTCAAATACTTCCCGCTCGTATTTCCAATAATTTGATAAATCTGACCTTGCTTTAAAAAGTTTATTTTGCGGGAACCAATTGACAAAATATCAGAAACTGAAATACCTTTTTTGTTAAGGTAATTTTTAAGTTCATTTTGGAATATTTCCTTCTCTTCACATTCAATGCTTTTCCATTTGCCTAAAACTATTGAAGGAGGAATTTCCTTAATTTTTATTCTATCTGTTTCTCGTTCTTTTGCCAATGCTTTACACATTTCAGAAAAACCTGAAACCACTTCCTTTTCAGAAGGGAATAGACAAAACTTCACTCTATTGTTGTCAAAAAAACTGAACAAGCTTGAATTACAAAGTCTATATTGACAATCTTCTTTACTTAGCGCTAGTAAATTATTATTGATTTTATCCCTCTTTTCATTAATCCAAAGTATTTTTTTTCGGTATTCGGGATAGTTCCTGTTATCAATGAATTGATAGATCATTCTATATTCCCAATCGGCATATTGTCCAAGCTTTTTGGAAGCTCCAATTTTATCAAGAAAGTCAGATATAGTTTTTAAATTGTTGGCGGATAGCTCTGAAAATGATTTTCCAAAATGGGGTTGAAAAATATCATCAGCAAAGAGAAGGATTAGCTTATCTCTGTTTTGCCAGGGGAAATTTGCTAATTTTTCATATGTCTCAGGGTATTCCACTGAGAGTTTTTTACCCCAATTAGCAATCGCTAAAGCTCTCTCTTTATTGTTTTTTGTGGAAAAGAAAGTTTGGCCTTCCAAGATGGTAGTTGAAAAGAGAAGAACCATTAAAAAAAGAAATTGCCGGTACATTTGATTTAATTTATTTTTACTGACAACCAGGTGAAATTTGCATGAACTTAACTTATCCCCTTACAATTATCTTCTTAACTATTTTTTGCCCTGTTTTTAAGTCTTTTATTTCGAGCAGATAAATTCCAGTGGGAATGGATTTTACTGATATGGTATTCTCATTCTTTGATTTTCTAAGTTCCCTTCCATATAGATCATAGAGAGAGGTTGAGAATTCCAATGCCCCGTTTACAACAATATTGATAACGTCCCTTACCGGGTTAGGATAGATGTCTATCGTTGAATTGGCTAGCTCGTAAACAGACGATACCAGATCCATGCCATCACAGTCTTCATCTATTTCATTATTGGGAATATCCTCTGCATCCGGATTGATCTGTGCATTATTATCATCACAATCATCTTCGAGAATAAAACCATCCTGGTCCAGATCATCGTCAAGCGTTGCTGTATTACAATCATCATCGATTCCATTGTAGGGAACTTCCGTTTGGTTAGGGTTTACCTGATAATTATTATCATCGCAATCATATTCATACGGAAAACCATCGAAGTCCAGATCATCGTCCGGGGTTTCTATATTGCAATCGTCGTCGATTCCATTATAAGGGATCTCTGTCTGGTCTGGATTGACCTGGGCATTATTGTCATCACAATCTTCATAATCGCTGAATCCATCATCGTCATTATCTATCTGCGGGCAATTGAAAAGAATGGTTTCTTCGTCTACGCAACCAGAACCGTTGTCTTCTATTAATCTCCATTTGGTTGTTTTCAGGTATTCACAAATGGAGGTACATGAACAGGAGTCTAATGAGTAATTATCCCTGATGGAGAGGTGCCCGGTAGTGATGTTCCAGTGCTCAAGCTCTGTAATGGATTGGAGGTTAACGTTTGTTTGTATGATCAATGCTCCTCCAAAGGTGTAAACGTTTTCAAGGCCTGCAATACTCTCCAAATTGGTATTTCCAAAAATTTCGAGATTAAGATTCAGGGTAGTGAGGTTGGATAATGCATTTACAGAAGTAAGGTTTTGATTTCCGCTCAACCAAAAGAAATCACCATCAAAGGTATCTCCACCCACACAGGTCAGGGCATTTAGTCCATCAAGTGAGTTTAAACTGTCGTTGTAAATAATCTTTACGGTACCCTTTATTTCTTCAATATTATCGAGCCCTTCAAAATTATGCAGCGATGAATAATGGGCCTGCAGAGAAGTCAGGGCAGTCAGATTTTGCAATCCATCCAAACTTGTGAGACTGCTATTGTACTTGAGGTCCAGTTTAGTGTTATTACCGGAAATATTGGATAGGGCCAATATATTGTTCAAAGCATTGTTGCTGTGTAATTTGATTTCATAGGTTGAAGTGATGTTCTCCAAACCTTCAAGGTTTTCTAAAAGCGGGTTGTTTGAAATTCTAAGATAACTAATAGGGCCTGTTACATTCAATGGGGCCAGAGTTTCCAAAGAATCGTTATTGGCAATTACGAGATCCCATTTAACATGTGTTATGCCGCTAAGAGGGGTAAGATCTGTGATATAATCCTCCTCACTTTGATATCCATTAATTATTAGGACATTTACTGAGTCACAATCCGGGTGATTAATACCAAATTCGTTTATATCCGTTTGTGATTGAAGCAACAAAGTTGTTGGGCATTGTGCATATACATTTGTACCGATAAATAATTGGATACAAATGAGCAGTGAAGTGAAAAAAGTGCTATTGTTCATTTTCGCAAAATACCAATATTGGTTGGAAAGTTTAATAAAAAGGATATTCCCTTTCTTAGAGAGTTTTTTTAATCACCATGAGATGCAGGGGAATACTGTCCTCGGTTTGGAGAGGATTACTGTGATTAACTTCGTTCTATCAATATGCTAATTGATCACAATCACGAGCTACAGCCTGTAACCTGAATCTCAAATCTTCTTCACTCTCGAAGAAATAATAGCATCATATTCTGCCAGTATTTTTTCAAGGTTGTGATACTTGTAGCCACGCTTTCCGATCTTATCGGCTAATTCCGGAGCATTTTCCCTGATGAGTTCAGTAAACTTGTTTTTGAAGTGCTGGCGTTTAAGCATAAAAGGAGATTTCTTATTTTGCTTGAGCCAAAAAACTCTTTGATTGGCCGTAAAGGAATTTATTTGTCTTCCCTCGACCACCCAGTTGACCTGGATGTCCGGATATTTGAAGAGGCTGATTTCTTTGCCTACATATAATTGTTGCAGGAACAGCCATTCTCCCTTGTGGTGGTGACTTTCATAAACATGGCGTTCATTGCCCTTCATAAATACAAATCCTTTGATGAGGGCCGGATGAAAGTGGTAAGCGGTTCCGTAATCATTTTTGAAGGCAACAGATACGTGAAAATCGGAGCTGTTGATCTGGAGGATGGTCCCTGAAATATACTTCCCATCAAGGGTGATGACATATCCTCTCAGGGACTCGCTTTGGGCTGAAAAAGAGATACAGCACAGCAATAAGAGTAAAGTCAATTTACGCATGGCATTGAGATGTAGAGTGAAAAAGTGCTTTCAAATTACGAAAAAAATCAAAGTCATGCTTGGCACACCTTCTAAAAATGTCGCAAAAACATGCTTTAACAGTATTTTTTCGTGGTTGAAATCGGGTTTACCTTATTTTTTAACAGTAGTAACCTTTTGATGGTTGAGGAGATTGAATAAAAAGAATTACTACCTGAAACCGATTTGTAAGTAGATTTGGTCCCCCTGCTTTTGACGAAAACAGGGGGTACTTTTTTACTTGTCAGGATGCCTGAATTTGACGGGCAGATTAAACCTGACGTCCACCGCGACTCCACGTTGTTTTCCGGGAATCCAGCGAATGCCGTTTTCATTCATTGAGTTTACAACGCGCAAGGCCTCTTCACCCAGTCCGCCACCAACATCTCTTAATACCTTGGCATTTCTGATCGTCCCGTTTTTCGCCACGATAAAACTTACTATACAGGTGCCTTGAATGCCTTCTTTGGCGGCCTCTTCCGGGTATTGAATATTCGCATAGATGTAATCGAGCATTTTCCTTTCGGCACAATTTTTCTTGTCATATTTATTACCGGGGGTGTCTTCACAACCCGGAAACCTCGGCATTTCCTCCACAACGACGAATATTTCTGATCTTTCCTCCTGGGCTGGTGGAGGCACGGCTGCTGGTTTATCTTCCAGCGTATTCTCCTGAGGAATTACTTTTGTCACCGGTTCCGCTTGCTTTTCCTTTTGAGCAATCTGGACTTTTCTTACCCCACAAGAAAAGGATACCAGCAAAAGTAATATGAAGAACAGGCTGTTTTTATTGGTCATATCTAAATGATTTAATTTTTTGAAATAAGGAATTCTTACCCTTTGACAACTTCCATGATTTTTGTTCTTAAAGCTTCTCCCGTCAACCCTTTTTCAATGATCGTCCCGTTTTTATCCAGCAATACTGTGTATGGAATGCTTTTAATCCCAAACATGGAAAGCGCTTTGCCGTCAAAACCTTTAACATCTGAAACATTGATCCATGGCAACTGATCAGCAATGATGGCTTTTTTCCACCTGTTCTCTGCAAAATCAGCAGCTACCCCAAGAATTTCAAAGTCAACATTTTGGGCTTTCAGGTCGTTGTACAATTCCACCATCGCAGGGTTCTCTGCCCGGCAAGGGCCGCACCAACTGGCCCAGAAATCTATCAGGACATAGTTGCCTTTAAGGGAAGACAGGCTTATTTCATTTCCGGTAGTATCTCTCAAAGTGAAATCAGGACTTACTTTTCCAACCTGAACCTTTTCCAGTTTGTCGATTTGAGTTTTTATCCTCTCGGCATATCTATGAGCGTAAACAGAAGGATCCAGTTGACTATAAAAAGCATTGAGTTCTTCATAAGTGGCCAGGTTAAAAACGTATTGTAGAACCAGATAAGTGGCAATGGGAGAATTGTTGTTTTCTGAAATATACTTTTCAACAAGGGGCCATTTTTCCTTATCGTCCTCCAGTTTGTCCATTTCAGGAAGAATGGTTCCTAACTCATCGTGCAGATCAGAACCGGATACTTTTAAAGAATCCAAAGACCCGGAAATATCAATTTCAGCGGCTTCAACAAAAAATGACAGAACCTGATTTTTAGGTAATGCGAAGTAGTACATTTCAGGGGATTCCAATATGCCGGAAAACTCGAATTTTCCATTAACAACTGATGCGGTATCTACATTTTCAAAAGTATAACCGAGGTAATCCCCTGCTTTCATCAAAATGATGGTACTGTCAGTTAGTTCGGGGATATTTCCAATGATATGGAATTTGTTGTCAGGTTTTTCCTGTGTACAACTGTTAAAAAGTAACGCTGAAATGAATAGCGTGTAAAAAAAATAAATGGGTTTAAAACGCATGATTTAAATGTAGTTCGGGTGATAAAATAATTTATGTTGCGGGTTACAGGTCCCGGCACTTTGCGCCGAGCATGTCGGA
This sequence comes from Bacteroidota bacterium, assembly GCA_008501835.1. Taxonomy (GTDB): domain Bacteria; phylum Bacteroidota; class Bacteroidia; order Chitinophagales; family Saprospiraceae; genus BCD1. Next base: position 3,487 of record QQUB01000133.1, on the reverse strand, counting down.
TGGCTCCATATCCAATTTTCCAACTATCCAATTTTCCGTAACCGTTACAATGCCGTTTAGAATAAAGAATTGATTTTCAGTTAATAAGAACTTAAACATGCTTTTAATCAAATAAAAAAGATGGTTTATTGATATGACCTTTTAGGTATTCTTTTATCATTGCCATCATTTGTTCTGCCATTTTGAGGTCATGGCTTTCCGGGGTAGTGGAGGATACCTTTTTGTTAGTATAATACTCCCCAGCTTCCAGTGAATCGGCAGGGTTTTCAACAAGGTGCAAAAGCGTTTCAGCTCCCTTTTCAGGACTTTTGCCCATGAGCCAGAAAATACCTCTCATCAAAAAATTGAAGTCCCGGCTGATTTCTGTTCTGATAACTCCCGGGTGCAGGCTGTAAACATTGATGTTGGCATGAGCTTTTTCTACACTCAATAACCTTCCCAGGAGAATTATGCCAAGCTTTGATTGCCGGTATGCATCCATACTTTTGAACCCCTTTTTGAATTCAGGGTCATCAAAACGGATTACTCCCTGGTGTAAAGCAGAAGCGGTATTGATTATTTTAGGTTCCTCCGAACCCTTTAATAAGTCTGATAAATTATGGAGTATTAGTGCAGGTGCCAATAAATTGACATGCAGTGTTTGTTCTATGCCATCTGCGGATTCTTTGAATTTCGGGTTCATGATCCCCGCATTATTTACGATCATGTCAAGGCCGTTGATCTTTTCCCCGACCTCAGTACAAGCTTTGTTGATGGAATCAAAGGCATTGAGGTCGCATTGCACAAAATCTATCGAACCGGCAGCATTAGGATATTGCCTTTTGAAATCATTCAGGAGGGCATCTGCCTTTTCCTGGTTTCTAAAAGTTGTTAATACGCTGGCTCCGTTATTAGCCATTTCCAAGGCAGCCACTTTTCCGAATCCGGAAGTGGAGCCTGTCATGAAGATTTTTTTACCGTTTAAGTTGTTCATAAAAGTAATGGTTTTTGTTTTTTAAAAGCCGTATACAAAGGCTTCGCTATGTAAAATTGGGTAAGCTGATTTAAAAGGTGTTCCGGAAGCTCCGACACTGGCTACGTAAAGAATTCCTTCTTTTAATTCCATGGTGGTATTTACGTCCTCCCGGTTTTGCCAGCTAAGTTTCAGGATATACATATATCCAATAATAAATCGCCCGTCCAGCCCTTTAACGGGTTCGATTTCTTCCACAATTTCATAATTGATGACCATGGATGGGCGTGGTTTGTCCATGATTTCCCTAAGTATGTCTGCTGATTGGGAATGATTGGCCATTGCCTGCTGAACAACAGCGGCTGAAACCTGATGATATTCCAGTATGTTTTCCTGGACCTTTAATTCAAAAAGAGTATAAGTTCCCTGTGGCCAGGTATAAGTTTTTTCGTAATCCCCGGAACCATTTGATTTATCGTAAACGTCCTGTGCCCCACACAACATTACTATGTTGGTCCCTAATTGTGTGTTTTGCCCCACTATGGTCATGGACATGAGGAGCAGGCTTAAGGTTAGTAGTTTTCTCATTGAGTGTTAGTTAAGTTGTTGGTTTTTGGTTACAGGTTTACTGGTTCATAAAAATAAAAACTCAAATTTATTTAAGAAATATTCACTTTGTCAGAATGAAGATAACAATCTTAGGCCAATTTATTTTTCAAAGCTTATTCTATATTTCTAAGTACAACATGTATTTACCACAGTTCCTGTCCCGTACCAATGGTCGGGAGGACACAAAAAAGGCACAGAAACCACTGAGGTGAAACTGAAACAACTTGAAACTTCTGAAATCATTTGAAACTAATTCCGTCCACATGCTTTGTTGTTTCACTTTTACAATATCTTACCCGCAACTGGAGCATAGCGACATCCCGTACACACAGTGTCGGGACACCAACCCGCAACCCGCAACCCGCTCTACGGCCTCGGGTTAGGTGGCGTATTCTTCGTCAGATACTGTGTCATTAACGTAAACAGGTGTCTTCTCGTATTTTCACCTTCATAAATTCCATGTGAGCGGTTGGGATAAGGCATCACCTGGAATTGTTTGTTATGCTTGATCAGTTCGTTGATCAGCATTTCGGCGCTTTGGTAATGAACATTGTCGTCAGCAGTTCCATGGACCAGCAAAAGGTTGCCCTCCAGATTTTTTGCATAGGTTAAGGGCGAACCGTTGACAAAATCTTCCATATTTTCCTGAGGCAGCCCCATATATCTTTCCTGGTAGATATTGTCGTAAACCAACTGGTTGGAAACGGGGGCTACGGACATACCTGTTTTGTAAATTTCAGGGTATTTAAACATCAGGTTCAACGTCATGGAACCTCCTCCGCTCCATCCCCAGACAGCCGTTCTGTCCTCATCAAGAAAATCAAGTTTAAGGATCTCCTTGGCCGCCAGCGCCTGATCTCTTACATTGATGTCTCCGATTTTGCGATAGATGGATTTTCGCCACTCGCTTCCCTTGAGACAGGGAGTGCCGCGGTTGTCCATATCGATAATCACATATCCTTTTTGCGCAAGCATAATGTTCCATAAACCGATCGGTGCATCCTGGGCGACTTGCCCCCATGGTTCTCCATAGACATGAAACAGTACAGGGTATTCCTTTTCGGGATCAAAATTGATGGGCAGGACCATCCTGACGTCGATTTCAATGCCTTCTTCGGTGGTTACTTTAGTGAACTTTACTTCCGGTAATGCGAGGGTCTCCAGTTTTTCTTTAAAAGCTTCATTGGCCACCAGTGTTTTGATGGTTTTGTGTTTCGGCAGTTCGATCAGGCGAACGGTTCGGGGCTCTTTGATACTGCGATGGTTATGTAGCGCAAAAAGCCCGTTGGGAGAAATGTTATAGGTGTTGATGCCTTCATACTGACCAGGAGTTACTCTTTGGGGTTTGGATTTTCCATCAAGGGAAGTTTTATACAGATACCTTTGGGTACTGTTTTCCGGGGAGGCGATGAAATAGAGTTTGTCATTGGTAGCTCTCGTTACCGAGGCCACATCGTAATCACCTGGAGTAACGAGTGTTTTGGTTCCGTCGGAAATATTGACTTTATACACATGGCGCCAGGCATCATTTTCCGTCATTCGGAGAAAAGCAGATTTATCTTCTACAAGAGGTAGATCATTGTTGCCCCAACTGCTGGAAGAAACGTCAGGGTAGCCAATGTCAACCCAGGTTTCTTCGGTTTCTGTGTATACTTTTTTGAGTGTTTTTGAGGAAGGTTTGTAACTCCAAACTGTCAATTCATTTTGCTTCCGGTTCATCCGCTGGATAAGCAATAGGTCTTTGTTTACCCACTGCATTCCCGGGATGTAATGAGCTCTGGGGTTTCCTTCAAAAGGGACCCAGTCGATCTTGTTGTTAGCCAGGTTGATGATGCCAATTTTGGCGGAAGAAGGCTCTTCTCCAACTTTCGGATATTGGATCGGAATGGGTTGTGAATAGATAGAGTCTGTGTTGTTGATCATATA
>QQUB01000821.1 GCA_008501835.1 Bacteroidota bacterium | reverse complement strand
TTTTCAATCGAAACCGGGTTATCAAAAAAATGCCGGAAGCACACACAAAAACAATCATGAAACCACTGGTCATCGGAATCACAGGAGGCAGCGGAAGCGGAAAAACGCTTTTTATCAAAAACCTCAGGGAAAAATTTGGGCAAGACGAGATCTGCCTGATATCCCAGGATGATTATTATTGCCCCATCGAACAACAACTGAAAGATGATCAGGGAGTTGTAAATTTTGACCTACCCGGTTCCATTGATAAAGAAGCCTTTCTCAAGGATATTAAATCCCTTATCAAGGGAAAGACCATCCAAAGACCTGAATATACTTTCAATAACGAAAATATCACGCCTAAAATGCTGACTTTCAGGCCTGCTCCTATTCTTCTTGTTGAAGGCCTGTTTGTTTTCCACTTCAAAAAGATCCGCAGGATCATGGATCTAAAAGTGTTCCTGCATGCCAAGGAAAACCTTAAAGTCATCCGGCGCATCAAACGCGACAAGATCGAGCGCAACTACCCGCTTGATGATGTGCTTTACCGTTACCAGCACCATGTACTCCCCGCCTTCGAAAAATACATAGAACCTTACATTGAAAAAGCGGATGTAGTCATCAATAATAATGAGAACTTTGAAATGGGTCTGGAGGTATTGTCAGGGTTTATGCGGAACTATTTGGAGAGGTTAGGGGAATAAGGACATAAGGAAACAAGGACTTAAGGGAATAAGGACATAAGGTGGAAAGTAAAAAAATTTGAAGTGTCAAAAAACAACTCATCATGTCAAAAAAAGTAATCATAACAGGGGCTACCGGAATGGTAGGAAAAGGTGTTTTACTGGAATGCCTGGAAGATGATCGCATTAGTGAGGTTTTGGTTGTCAATCGAAGTACTGTCGGCATCAGCCATCCGAAACTGACGGAGATCCTTCATAAGGATTTTGCGGATTTGAGCCCAATCAAGGACCAGCTTCATGGATATGATGCCTGTTTTTATTGTATGGGAGTATCCTCTGCAGGCATGAACGCAGATGCATATTACCACATAACTTATACCATGACAGAGGCCTTCATGGATGCATTTCCTCCGGAGAACATGGTTTTTATCTATGTTTCGGGTACCGGGACAGATAGCTCTGAAAAAGGCAGAATTCGTTGGGCCAGAGTGAAAGGAAAAACGGAGAACGTCATGTTCGCCAAAGGTTTCAAGGATGCTTATGCCTGGCGGCCGGGAGGCATTATTCCCGAAAAAGGCATTCGTTCAAAAACTCCTTTGTACCAGTTTTTCTATACGCTGCTGCGTCCGTTTTTCCCTTTATTCAAAAGGATGAACTCAATGACCACTACCACCAGGATCGGAGTGGCCATGATCAATATTCTGTTTCATCCACAGGAGTTGAAACATCTTGAGAATCCGGAGATCAATGAAGTAGCGAAGAAGTAAATGTTGCGGGTTGCGGGTTGTGGTTAAATGGAAAGCAAAAACACATAGCCTGTTAAAGCTCTAACAAGCCTTCTGGAAGCTCCATCATAATGACTTGTTGTTCCTGATCGATCTCCTGAATAAAGGCGTCATTTAATGGAATAAAGACTTCCTTGCCATTGTAATCCACCACAGCCATGATCTGCTGAGGAAATTCGAGTACCTCCAGGATTTTACCAACATCCTCGCCGGAAACCTGCTTGATGAAATATCCGGGAAGCAAGGTAAACATATCTTCAACCTTCATCTGATCAGTGGAACGAGTGGATATATCCTGTTGCCGCATAAACAGAGGTCTGTTAGTCAATTGTCCCGCTTCCTCCGGTGAGGAGATATCTTCAAATTTGATAAGGTTAAGATGACCTATTTTATAAGATTCCAGGAAAAAAGGGGTTTTCCTTCCTGCGACATCCAGAAATAATACTTCTACATTTTCAAAATCGTCCCAATAGGCATCCTCTACGCTGAACTTCAACTCACCGTTCACACCATGTGTTTTTTTCACAAATCCTATTTCGACGTATTTATCCATTTTGTGCTTTTTGTACTTATGTTCAAAAGGTTTAATTTGGTTCCGACACTTCGTATACGGGATCCCACTTCTTTCGATTTAACATCGTTTAAAATTGTTCGGCCAGGTTTCCTTTTGTCCTTGTTTCCTTTTGTCCTTGTTTCCTTTTGCCCTTTTGCCCTTGAACCTACTCCACTAATCCAATCAACACCTTATAATCATCAAACGGGGCATCCCTGTCTTTCATTTCGAGGATCTCCAGTTGTTCCTCTCCATAGGCTTCTTCCAATTCCGCAAGGGTATGCCTGCACCGGATCTCTAAAATGCCCTGTTTCAACTGCTCCATGCGCCATTTCATGGTAGCCTCCATTCGATCGAGTATCCGCTTATTGACACCTGCCAGATCAGCTTCGGGAGAAACGGTCACGGCCTCCTTAAAGGCACTGTCATTCCTGGCAATCATTTTGCCATTTTCGATCACAAAATAGGCCGTTTGGGCAAGATCCTGCTCCGGAGGAAGCAATTTGGCATATAACACCAGCTGAAGGTCCTCTTCATTTTTCAGTTCCCGTTCCCGCCGGCTGCTTCCCCGCCATTTAATATCTACAATCGCGGAGGAGCCATCTTTTTCCAATACCAGGTCGGCCCGTCCCTTCACTTCCGTACCGACAAACTCTCCTTCAAGTTCTTTTTCTGTCTGCACCACCGTCCAGCCGTTTGACCGAACCATAGTTACAAGACTCCAGGCAGCATATTTCAGCTTATTGATAAATGCCAGCCGTTCAGGTTCTCTGCCGTAAAGTAATAAAACAGCCCCTTCACGAACCAGCAATTTGGCCATTTCCTCATCAACTTTTCGTTCAACAGCCGCCTTGTTCATTCCTTCGATGGCGGAAGGATTTTCAAACAAAATCTCAAAGAAGCGGTGCGCGAGGTTACCTAGCAATCGATTATCAGAAACTACGCTAAGAATGGGTGACTTTCTCAATTTGGCTTTATATTGAAAGGCCCATTTGTATGGATAATAAAATAATGATTCCAATCCTGTTATGGTTTCCTTTTCTCTTTGCTGAGCCAGGGCATCACTTTTTAAATGTAAAAAAGCTTTTTTCTCCCCTACCCTGCGTTTGTCAAGTTTCACTTTACCAGGAAGATTAAAACTATCCTTAATGGTTTCCAGTCCTTTTGCCTGATCCAGATTGACGGTAATTGGAGAGAGGTCTCCAAACAACGCTTCCAGGTTGCCAAGCAGCGGATGAGGATGCACCTCACTTCCTTCGTAAATTTCCGGAACCACCAATATCAATTGTTCCCTGGTTCTTAATACAGGTTGCTTCCTGTGCCACAGTAACAAAGCATTTTTATCAGAGGCAGCATGAAGATCAATACCATTATTGGAAAGCCAACGATTTTCATGTTTGTACCAGGGTGAGAAAAAATGTTCCTGTTCATTTTGAGTAAAGTTCCACCAAAGCAACTGATCCGTATCTCTATGAACCGTACCGGGTAATCGAACAAAATCCAACCGTCCTTCCTGTTCCTGTTGGATCTGTAGAGGTGCCGGCTGGTAGATTGTCCTGACGATATATTCGAGCTGCAGATTGGTCAATTCCGCTTCAGGTTGTGCTTCCACCAATTCACAAATCCTCCTGGCCTGCTCACTCAAAACGATAAGGGTTGGATTCCCTCCGCCTTGTTCTTCAAATATATCCAGTGCCCAGTCTCTAAGGTAACTATACAACTCCAGCACTTCAGTCTTAGGCACTTTTTGATTGGCATCATAACGATGACGACCAAACCACATCTGATATTGGCTGCGGATACTTTTGATCCCGTTATGTCCCTTTTCTTCAAGTTCGGTGAAATATTGCCTGATCATGAATCTCCAGCCATCCCCGTCAATACCGGGTTTTTCAGAAATTTGTTCGGCAATTCTTCTGGATAATTCTTCCTCCAAAGGTTTAACAGCCAGTGAAACGAATTCCAGAATTTTAAAAGGATCGGTGGGTTTCCATAAGAATGCCGGCAGTAGTTTCAGGATCTGAAGTGAAGGCCGGGCAAGTGATGCGGATTGCATACCCATACCTGGCAAGCCTTCCTGAATAAAGGCATTATCTAGTGTGCCGCTCTTACCAGGGACAAGACACATGGGTCTGAAATCCTGATTATTACGCAATAAATTGGCCAACCAGGTAGCCATACTGCTTTCCGTTTTACCTTTTATGATGATCAGGCTTTTATCAGCACTGAGGGAAGCCTTACCAGGCTGCTGGCTTTCCAGGCTCCTCCGGAAAACAGCCAGATCAGAATCTCCTGAGAGATCAGGTGAAGCAATTCGCCGAACCGAAACACCCTTTTTTTTGAGTTTCCAAAAAAGGTTTCTCAGGTATCCGGGTAATAATTCCTCAGGTTCATGATGCCAAAAATCTACTATGGGTAAGCGGTAATCCTCCAGGACGTTTAGTACATTTCTGAAGCGGTCGGCAAAACCTTTATTTATTTCCGGATATTGCTGATCAACAGAGGCTTCGATCAAAGCTAAAACTTTGAGTCGACTAGGAAGACCGTCTTTTAAGGAAAAATCCCACCCTGCCAGCAAAAGCTCGTCTCTTCTTTTTAACAATTCATGGCTTGTGGCAAATTGGCTGACGTCAAAAGAGGCAGCATAAAATACTTCAGGATTCTCCTCTTTAAAAGCCAGCAGTGCCTGTCGGTATTGCTCTATCCGCAAATGTTCAATATCCCGGTTGGGATGAACGAGGCCCAGCCATTTTTCAAAAAGACGCATTAATTTTTCCGGACCCACATAAAATCGCCCACCGGAAGTCTCCTTACCGGAATGTGCGACCCTGTCGTCAAAACTTAGCCCGAAAAATACCGTTACGTCCATTTGGATAATATTCCTTTGTCGTAAACTTAATAATATGTTTGAAAAAACCAGAAAGGAATGTTGGAAAGTTGGAGAATGTGCATTAGGAAATGCCTGAATTTAAACCCTTTTGAACTTCTGCAATATTTCCAGATAAGACCTTTAACCAATAAAAATCATTTGTTTAATCTGAATTGAGCTTTCCCTCCACCCTTCCATTTTACCTAATATTCCATATCCTTAATAATAATTATGGCCTGCAGAAAAAAAGTATGAATTAAATTTTTCATCATTTACTTAGAACAATCACACCTTTCTAATAGGGGTTATTCTACACTTTTTAGCATCTTTATTCCGAACAAAACAATCAAATTAAGATGAAAAGAATCATTCTACTATTAACATTTTCACTGCTTGGATCATTGTTTTTCACTCCGGCTTATGCCGTTAATCCTGCGAAACAACAATCAGAAAATACAACAACAGAGGTTTCAAAAAAACAAAGCCGTAAAGAGGCAAAAGCAGAAAAAAGGACTAAAAAGCTTCAAAAACGCATGGCCAAAAAAGCCCAAAGAAGTGGTGGCGGCCTCATCGTTGCAGGCTTGGTATTATTGGTGCTCGCCCTGGCATTAGGAGTAGTGGCACTTATTGTCTCTTTGGCAGGTATTATTCCATTAACAGCAACTTTATTGGCTCTGGCGGGTGTTGGTCTGCTGGTTTGGGGTATTGTGGAGATTCTCACCTGATATTCGGCTTTAATTTCTATCTTTGGGAAAACCTTATTTGAATAATATTCAAAATTCCCAATATGTTTAAGAAGATACTTGAAGCCCTGAAACTTCTTTTCGGATCCTTGTTCGGTCGTGGCAGAAAGCCTAGTGAACAGGTTGAAATAGAAGCATTAACAAATGCTCCTCAGGATGCCGCTGAAGTCAAACAGGATACCATCGTCATCGTAACTCCGGTGACTGATACCGTAGTTATTCCACCTGGTGACACAGGAGAAGAATTTGATGCCGATCTGTTTGATGGCGAAGAAGATATTGAAGAACCTTTGCCTGCTCCGGAACCGGAACCTCCTGCTGATATTGATGAAGGTGAACCAGATGAGGATGAACCAGCGGAAGAGACGGTACCTAAGCACGAAGCGCGTTATCTATGGTGTCTGGATAATGGCCATGGCAAGCAGACTGCAGGAAAAAGGTCTCCCGTTTTCGACGATGGAGAAACGCAGTTTTTTGAATATGAATTTAATCGGGATATTGTTGCTCGTATCATTGTTAAACTGGAAGAAATTGGAGTGCAATTTTTCAATGTTGTTCCCCAAGTTGATATTGATAACTTCCTCAAGGGAAGAGTTGAGCGTGCTAACAATAAAAAATCAGACCTCCCAAAGATTTTTGTTTCGGTGCATGCCAATGCGGCTCCTGCTGCGAGTAGCAGTTCCTGGGCTGCCGATAATATCAAGGGGATTGAGACGTGGCACTATCACCAAAGTAAAAAAGGAAAGAAGCTTGCGGGTATATTTCAAAAACACCTGATAGAAAAAACGGGTTTCCAGAACAGGCATGTTAAATCCAAGCCGAACAAACAATTTTATGTGCTTCGTAAAACAAAAATGGTTTCTGTTTTGACCGAAAATGGTTTTTACAACAATAAAAAAGAAGCCGCAGAACTTATGAAGGACGAAATCCGCCAGCAAATTGCTGATGCCCATGTGGCAGCTATCCTTGAAATAGAAGCTAACGGGATATAAAAAAAGGCTGCGAATACACTGGATTATGTTTCAAAAAATTGAACAATCCTCTGTTTTCGTGGCCTTTTTTATGCCTTGTATTAACAAGCTGTTATGGTTTCATTAACATAACATTGCTAAAAAAAACCTATTTTTGTTCGCAGTATCTATTTTATTAAACTGATAAAAATCAATAATCCAATGAAGAAGTTATTCTTACTCCTGGCCTTTTTCGGCACATTTGCCCTGAACTACACTTATGCTCAGACAACTGCAACTACTGAAGAAGCTACAGAATTGACAGCTGCTGATAAAGCTGCTGCTGCCGATGAGTCTATCGTAGTAAAAACCTGTGAGCACTCCGGAACAAAATCCTATTACAAAAAGTCAACAGATGACACCACAGGTAAAGTAACTTTGACAAAGGTGACTTATAGTGCAGAATCAAGATCTTTCAGCTCTATGCCTGCTAAAGGTCATGCTGGTTGTTCTGATGCAAAAGCGAAAGCAAGTTGTGGTACAAAAGCTTCTGCTGCTAAATCAACTTCTGCTGCTAAATCAGGATGTTGCTCAAGTAAAAAGAAGAGTTCCTGCAGTGGCGAGAAAGGAAAAGTTAAGACTTAATTTTAACGATTATATCGCATAAAAAAGGGTGCTGACATGTCAGCACCCTTTTTTTTATTTATTCAACTCGGAATACATAATACCTTTACGGTAGGCTTTTAAGGCCTGTTTTACCGTACCGGTCATATTTTTGGGCAATTGGTCAAGTGGAAACCATTTGGCATGATCGAATTTGTGAAGTTCCTTGGAAGTAATTTCCCCTTCCCACTTTTTGGCTTTGAAATATAAAACTACTCTTTGTTCTTTTCCCCTGTTTTTTTGCATAACATGAACCAAACTCAGGTCCTTTTCCCTCAATAATATCCCGGCTTCCTCATAACTTTCCCTGATCAAAGCCTCCTGGGCATATTCCCGCTTTTCAATGTTCCCTCCGACGAGGGTAAAATTTCCTCCATTGGGTTTGGTTTGCTTAAGCAGCAATATCTTTCCTTTGTGGTAAAGTATCAATCTAGCTTTTAAAGTAATTTTATTGTTAGCCATTATTTAGAATTTCTACAAATTACAAAACCTGTTGATTATCAGGGCTTTGAAAAAAATTGACGTATTGTTAACGCCAAATTACTTTTATTTTCGCTCCTTCATGCTTAATATTGCAATTATCGCTGATTTTCAAATGGTTTTCCGAAAATAAAAACTTAACCATTTGCTATCTGAAAAATTGCCTGCAGAATGCCAAAATTGACAAATTTCCGGTATTCTATAGACAATTCTTAATGTAAATACCTGCTTATGTATTCAAAAAATGTTTTAGCAACTATTGGTAATACTCCCTTAATTGAATTAAGGAGGGTTTGTGAAGACGTTCCGGCCAAAATTCTCGGAAAGGTGGAAGCCTTCAACCCTGGAAATTCTGCTAAAGACCGTATTGCACTCTATATGGTTGAACAAGCTGAAAAACAAGGTAAACTCAAACCTGGAACCACAATTGTCGAAGCAACATCAGGAAATACCGGTTACAGCCTTGCAATGGTAGCTGCACTTAAGGGTTATAAATGCGTTTTGACCGTAACCAGTAAAGCATCACAGGAAAAACTATCCCTGTTGCGTTCTCTGGGCGCAGAAGTAGTGATCTGCCCTGCAGATGCTGCACCGGAAGACCCTCAGTCTTACTATTCACGAGCAGAACAACTAGCAGCCGAGATCCCTGGTTCATTTTATCTCAGGCAGAACTTCAACATGGACAACTCCAAGGCTCATTATCATACTACAGGGCCTGAAATCTGGAAACAAACGGAAGGCAGGATTACACATTATGTCTGTTGTGCCGGTACAGGAGGTACCCTCTCCGGAACAGCTGAATACCTCAAAGAAGTCAACCCTGATATCCAGATTATCGCAGTTGATGCCTACGGATCAGTTCTTAAACATTACTGGGAAACAGGAGAATTCGATGAAGACGAGATCTACCCATGGAAAGTGGAAGGCCTTGGTAAAACAATTATCCCTGACAACGTTAATTTTGATGTCATTGATGATTTCATCAAAGTTACCGACCGAAAAAGTGCTCAGCGCGCCCGCGCGCTGGCAAGAAAAGAAGGTCTTTTGTTAGGATATTCAAGTGGTGCTGCCCTGGAAGCAGTGTATAAGATCAAAGATCAGCTGAAACCAACTGATGTTGTGGTTGCACTTTTCCCTGATCACGGTACTCGTTACCTCGGAAAAATCTACAACGACGAATGGATGAAACAACAAGGCTTCATGCCTACCCCGGAAGAGGAAGTTTCTCCATACAGCTATACCCAGTTGAAGAGAATTTATAAAGTATATAAAAGAAAATACGGTCGCTATTTCAGAGTTACCCGCTAATACTGACCGCTGAAAAAAATAAAAAGCCTGCTACCCCCGTAGCGGGCTTTTTTGATGATTCAAAATATTTTGAGTGCAAAATGCATAATGGAGCATGGTGACATCCCGAACGCGATTGTTTCGGAAGTGATGCATTCAGAATTAATTCCCGACTTCCTATCGTGTAAAAAGTCCTTTGTTAGAAAGACACCCTGGTTTTTAATTCAAAACACGCAATCTACAAGCCAAAACTCACAACCTTTTTCTTATTAAAATACCACTCCCCTGACTACCTTTGCAATCGAAATCAAATTATGTATAATGAAGTCCTTTGCAGAACAGATAAAACAAGGAATCCCTAACGAATTACCTCCAAAAAAAACATACGACACAACGGTCAGTCACGCCCCCAGAAGAGTTATTGAAGGAGTATTGACTCACAAAGAAAAAATACTGGCCATTCAGAATGCTTTGAGATATTTTGACCCAAAACATCATGAAATTCTGGCTAAAGAATTTGCCGAAGAACTCAATGCATATGGCAGGATATATATGTACCGATTCCGCCCGGAATATGAAATGTACGCCCGACCAATAGAGCAATACCCTGCAAAATGTGAGCAGGCAGCAGCCATCATGCTCATGATCCAGAACAACCTGGATTACAAAGTTGCCAAACACCCACATGAACTCATCACCTACGGGGGCAACGGAGCTGTTTTTCAAAACTGGGCTCAATATCTGCTCACCATGAAATATTTGTCTGAAATGACATGTGAGCAAACACTTGTGTTATATTCAGGGCACCCTCTGGGCCTCTTCCCCTCCCATAAAGATGCCCCAAGAGTAGTGGTAACCAATGGGATGATGATCCCCAATTACTCCAAAAAAGAGGACTGGAACAAATACAATGCACTGGGAGTAACTTCCTATGGGCAAATGACCGCCGGATCTTTCATGTATATCGGGCCACAGGGAATTGTACACGGAACAACCATTACATTATTAAACGCAGGGAGATTAAAAAATCTGGGAACGGACGGACTTAGAGGCAAGTTATTCATCACTTCCGGACTTGGCGGCATGTCAGGTGCACAGACCAAAGCTGCAATCATTGCCGGAGCTGTCGGCGTTGTCGCTGAGGTAGATCCTGACGCCGTAAAACAACGGGTAACAGACGGGTATGTGGAGGCGGAAAATGTTTATACAGACCTTGATGCCCTATTGCATAGAATTGAAGAATGCCGCCAGGATAAAATTGCCATTGCCCTGGTCTATGAAGGCAATATAGTTGACCTGTGGGAAAAGTTTGTGGAAAAAGATGTGTTTGTAGAACTGGGCCCAGATCAGACATCCCTGCATAA
>QQUB01000183.1 GCA_008501835.1 Bacteroidota bacterium | reverse complement strand
CCTGTCGTGTTGAAAGACGTCTTGATACCAGCATACATTGGCAAATAAAAGCAATCCACTGGCTTCAGGGCTGGTACGGCGCATCACTTCTGCCAACTCTTTACTCATGAATGCATGTCGCTTCAAACCCAAAGCAGGATCATGATCTTCCCAGGCCCAATCTCCATAGTATGCATGCGGAACGTAATGCTTATAAATGTATTTACGGCAAAAATGCCCTACATCGTTATTAGGATATCCGGTAGAAACCTCCTGACCAAAATATGGGCGGTCAGGGTTGGCACCTGGCGACCAATAGATTCGTTTTCCAAACTCTCCATCATAAATCTGGAAAAAATCGTGATTGTACCAATTAAAATATACATGGCGGTCATCGGTGTCCCCATCATCGATGCCATTGGGTTTGAGGTTTTGTTCATAATCCTCCGGCACCCTGTTGTATCCGGAATCTCCGCTGATGGGAATACCGGGATGTAGCGTTCGAATCTCCTTGATCACATCGGAAATGATGGTCCAGTTCTCCAGCCTTTGCTCATCGGATAAACCATGGTAAAACATCGTAAAGGACATCTCATTATTGACCGTCCAGACAAATAATGAAGGATGATTGCGATACCTTTTGACTAATTTAATAAACTCTTTCCTCCATATGGTTATTAGTTCCTTGTCGGGCATATTTTTAATGAGAAACCAGGGCCAGGTGCCTTCAAAACTTACTGCAACGCCTTGTCGATCTGCTGCATCCATCCACGTTTGTGTAAAGGGACTGGCATGGGAGCGCGTGGCTATTTGGTTGCCCTCGTTCATGAGTTTGAAAAACTGATTGGCCAACAATGTGTCGTTTGGAGCTATTCCACAAGGTGGGTGGTTGGCTCCTCGTAACCAATATGGGTGGCCATTGAGATAGAACCGATTGCCTCTGACTTCAAATTCCCTGAATCCGATCCTCATTTGTTTTTGATCCTCCAGAAGCTTTCCATCCCATAGCTGAATGTTGAGATTGTACAAATTGGGTGTCTCAGGCGACCATAAATTTGGGTTGAGCTTTGGAAGCTTATAGGTATAGGTGATGCTGTCGCCACCTGGAATACGAAATTCCCGACCACTTCCAGACTGGTACAATGCTCTGGAGAGCTCAGTTTGTTTAATTGTTAATTTGATCGTCCTGGCAATGGGGGTTTCGGTGGGATTATAGCAGGTGATATGCATGTCTCCGCCTTGCATGTTGACCTGAGCAAACACATCAGTGATATGTACAGGATTGGTAATGATCAGTTTGACGGGTTGCCAGATACCACCTTCAGTGCCGGCGAACATGCCATGGGGAAGGGAATTCAACATGTCATTGGTAATATCCACACTTACGGCCCTGGCAACGTTTTCCTCTGCATCTTCGGCTTTTTCATACTTGCGGACTTTAACATGAACAGCGATCAGATTTTTTCCGGGATTTAAAAAACGACTTATATCAAAATCAAAATATCCAAACATGCCTACATTCCCGCCTGCATATTGACCATTGACATACACCTCGGCAATTTTGGAAACCGCATCAAATTGAATCTTGACCGTTTTATCCTTTATGTTTTCAGGAAGTTCTATCCAATGCCGGTACCAGGCCGAAGTCGTTTTTTTATAATCAAAGGTATAGTTGTTGCAACGGTTTTCTTCCTTTTCCCGATAGTTGTCAGATACACCGCTGCCCATGTGGGGTAAACCTGAGTCCTGAAGATGCAGCCAGTTCCTGACAGGGTTCCAGAATTGAGGAACCTCCATTACATGCCAGTCCTGGTCTGTTGTTGAGGGGAGTTTAACGGTTGATTCATCTTCTATTTCATAATCTGGTTTGAAAAGCCAGTGGCCATTCAGGGAAATTTCTGTCCTGTCAGGACCGACCTGATAGATCTTTTTGTTGTTGTAAGCAGCCCGTTCTTTTTTCCGGATGACTTTTTTCGCAGCAGCAGTCAAATCGTTATTATATAGAACCGTATCCTTTGAAAATTGTGCAATAGTTTTTTCAGACAATTCAGTTACCTCAAAATTGCTGAATGTAGCTGGCATCCACCCACCTCCTAAAACCGGAAACCCATTGAGTAACGGCGTTTCATCTTTTACAATAATGCGGGCATTTTTTTCCTCGTTGAGGTAAATCCTTATGGTGCCTTCGATGAATACGATTTTGAAATGGAACGATTTTCCCGGGCTAACGTCAAAATCCAGTGATTCCAATGCCAGCATTTTATCTTTTCCCAAGGTTTCATATCGGCAGAGATACAGGTCATTACTGTTTCCGCCCCTCAGTCCGAGGGCATAACGGTTATCCCGGTCCTGAAATCCAAAGCCACACCATATCTGAACTTGTTCTGCATCAGCAGGAGTTTTTGCATGAAATTGGATTTCAAAATTATCTGGTAAAGCCTTGTGGCCATGCATGAAGTTGTTTTGCAAAGTCACTTCCCCGGAAGAATACTGAGTGATTCCCCGACCAATAACCGTCCAGTCAGATTGATTTATTTCTTGTCCGTAGATGATGGAATGAAGTCCGATAAAAAGGAGGAGCGAGAAGCATAATTTAAATTTCATGCCTGTGGTTTTATTTGAATTAATGCAAAAAGGATTGTTGGCCTATTAAATGGGAATGTAAAAATTTTTGATGATTTTTTTTGGAAAAAATTTGCATATAAAATAAATCGTATATACCTTTGTTGTATAGACAACAATTGAACAGGTAAAATGAAGCTGGAAGATGAACTCAAAATGAAAAACTTTTCAAGCCCACATCAAAAGATGTTGCTGAATATCATTTTCACCAATTACTGGATTGGGGATAAGATGGCGGGATATATGAAATCATATGATCTTTCAGAGCAGCAGTACAATGTGTTGAGAATTTTGAGGGGACAGAAAGGGAATCCGGTGAATTTAAAGGATTTGCAGGAACGCATGATGCAAAAGACGAGTAATGTGACCCGGTTGGTGGAAAAGTTGAGACTCAAAGGATTGCTGGAAAGGGTTCAGTGTATGGAAAACCGCAGGAAGGTAGAAATTACCATTACTGATAAAGGACTAAAACTGCTTGAGGAAATGCAGCCGGAAATGGATGCGATGAATGACAGGTTTGCTAAGGTGTTGACGGAAGAAGAAGCCAGTGTGCTCAGTGACCTGTTGGATAAATTAAGAGAGTAAATTTTTTTAAACGTATAGTTGTATATACAAGTTTAATCATAACATTAATTAAAACTGTTAGAGGGATCTAACTCAAACAATTACTAAATCATGAAAATTATGTCTATCAAAACTTTGTTACTGGCAGTAGTAGTTTTATCAGCATCTGCTTTTACTGCGGTAACCGTTGAAAATTACAAAGCAAGTGTGGAAAAGAGTACTATTACCTGGAAAGGGTATAAGGTTACTGGTCAGCACGCAGGTACCGTAAATCTCAAAAGCGGAGATTTGGAATTCAACGGAGACCAGTTGGCAGGAGGTTCATTTGCAATTGATATGACTTCAATTACTGTAACAGACCTTAAAGGAGAATATAAAGGCAAACTGGAAGGTCACCTGAAATCACCTGACTTCTTTGGAGTAGACAAACATCCAACAGCAACTTTTGTAATCACCAGAGTAATTCCTAAAGGTACACCTGGAGACTACAAAGTGATCGGAAACATGACTATCAAAAATATTACGAAGGAAATCAAGTTTTTCGCTAACGTGAAAAATGTCAACGGCCAGAAAGTAGCCAAGGCTGACCTGGTAATTGACCGTTCAGACTATGACGTACGTTACGGATCAGGTAGTTTCTTCGACAATCTCGGAGACAAAACCATCTACGATGAGTTTGATATTTCCATCGAAATGGTAGCAGGGAAGTAAACTTCCAGGTTAAAAAAAGATAAATATTTGAAATCACCCATAACGATCGATTTGTAAATCGAAGATCGAAAAGGGCTTGTCAACCGGCAAGCCCGTTTTTTATGCGGGATTTTTACTTGATTTTCCAGGAATTTTGATGTGTGGGGTGACCAAAATCATTGCTTTATTATTCTCCAGACCATACATTAAAAACTTGACTTTTCTTTAATTCTAAATCCTGGTATTATGAAAAAACTTTCCTCTCTTCTTCCTGTATTCATTCTTTTAACTGGGGCACTTTTTTCTCCGTTGCTTCTCTCTTCACAAACAAACCTTAGTGGCCCAATTAATGCAAATACCACCTGGGCAATAGGTGGTAGTCCTTATATTATCCAAGATGATGTTACTGTCAACGAAGGCGTGACGCTGACCATTCAGGCTGGTGTGGTTGTGAAATTTTTGGACCATTATGATGACCTCTTTGTGAACGGCAGGCTCATCGCTAATGGTACTGCAGTTAATCCCGTTATTTTTACAGCTATTACCGACGATGCTCATGGCGGTGATACCAACGGAGATGGTTCTGCTACACTCCCGGGGCCTGATCAATGGGGTGCTATTACGTTTGGTACCACCAGTATCGATAATTCGCTTGACTATTGCTGGATTGGTTATGGTGGAGGTTATTATACTTCTGCTATGATAAATTCTGCCACATCGGACTTGTCCATTCGCAATTCAACCATTGCCTATTCCGCGGAACGAGGCGTTTATTGTGACGCCGCTTCACCATACTTTGAAGGTAATCAATTCGTAGGCAACACGACGGATGGTATTTTTTTCAACCATCTGGATAAGCAGGTCAACCTAAACCTGACAAACAATACCTTCACCGATAATACCAACTTTGCGGTTATGGCTTCCTTAAGCGAAAATGAAAGTAATGTCACCCTGAGTGGAAATACCAGTACAGGTTCTTCACATAATGGTTTTGGTCTTCAGGGTACCATTGCCGGATCGGTAACCTTTGATGCCAACCCGGACTTCCCATTTATCGTTTGGGAGGATGTTTCGGTTAATGAGGATGCAGTGCTTACATTTACACCCGGGACTACCGTGAAATTCAATGACCACTATGACGACCTTTTTGTAAATGGTAGCCTTATTGCTAACGGGACAAGTAGCGAGCCCATTTCTTTTACTGCCCTTGCTGATGATGTACATGGCGGTGATACCAATGGTGACGGACAAACCGATCCTGCACCTGATCAATGGGGAGCCATTTCGTTTGGTGCCAATAGTATTGGTAATTCGTTAGATTACTGCTGGATTGGTTACGGTGGTGGCTATTATACTTCTGCAATGATAAATACAGCAACTTCCAATTTATCCATCCGAAACTCTACCATTGCCTATTCAGCGGAACGTGGGCTTTATGGCGATGGTGCTTCTCCCTTATTTGAAGGTAACCATTTTCTTGGCAACCAAACGGCAGGAATTTTCCTAAATCACCTGGACAATGAAGTTAATTTACAATTGACGAATAATGTTTTTGAAGGTAATAATGATTTTGCAGGTTTGGCAAATTTACACGAAAACAGATCCGATATTACCCTTTCCGGTAATAGTAGTACAGGTTCATCTCACAACGGTTTTGCACTTCAGGGAACCATTAGTGGTGCGGTGACCTTTGATGCCAATCCGGGCTTTCCATTTGTCATTTGGGAGGATGTTTTGGTCAATGAAGGTGCAGCGCTTACGTTTACCCCAGGAACTACGGTCAAATTCAATGATCATTATGACGATTTGCATGTTTATGGTAGTCTGAATGCAATGGGGACGGATGTTTCACCTATCGTCTTTTCAGCTTTGGCCGACGATGCCCATGATGGTGATGCAAATGGAGATGGATCAGCCACTGAACCTGCTGGTGATCAGTGGGGTGCCATCTGGTTTTACGATACCAGTACAGGCAATAACCTGGAACATTGCTGGATCGGCTATGGTGGAGGGTATTACACTTCCGGAATAATAAATGCTTACACTTCCGACCTAATCATCCGTAATTCAACGATTGCTTATTCATGGGAAAGAGGAGTATACTGTGACGGAGCCACACCATTATTTGAAGGCAATCATTTCATAGGAAACCAAACTGATGGAATTTTCCTCAACCACCTGGATAATGCAGTTGATCTGCAATTGACTGACAATGTTTTTACCGACAATATCAATTTTGCTGCCATAGCTATTTTAAGCAATAATGAATCCAATATTACCCTTTCCGGAAACAGCAGTACCGGTTCGTCTCATAATGGATTTGCTATGGAAGGAACGATCAATGGAGGTGTGGTTTTCGATGCCAATCCGGGATTTCCGTTTATCATTTGGCAGAATGTAACAGTTAACGAAGGCGCGGTATTATCGTTTGCCCCGGGAACTACGGTCAAATTCAATGATCATTACGACCATTTATATGTTAATGGAAGTATGAACGCTGTGGGTTCGGAAACTTCTCCGATCACCTTTACTTCTCTGGCCGACGATGCCCATGACGGCGATGCTAATGGAGATGGAACGGCTACTGAACCTGCTGGTGATCAGTGGGGAGCCATTTGGTTTTATCAAACCAGTTCCAATAACCATCTTGAACATTGCTGGATTGGTTATGGTGGCGGGTATTATACATCCGGAATAATAAATACTTATACTTCCGATCTAATCATCCGAAATTCAACGATCGCTTATTCATGGGAAAGAGGTGTTTATTGTGAAGGAGCTACACCATTATTTGAAGACAATGAAATAATAGGAAACTATACAGATGGAATTTTCCTCAACCACCTGGATAATGCAGTTGATCTGCAATTACTGGACAATGTTTTTATCGACAATGTCAATTTTGCCGCAATAGCTATTTTAAATGACAATGGATCTGATATTATCTTATCTGGGAACAGCAGCACCGGATCATCACATAATGGATTTGCCATTGAAGGAACGATCAGTGGGGGTGTGGTTTTCGATGTCAATCCGGGATTTCCGTTTATCATTTGGCAAAATGTTACGGTAAACGAAGGCGCGGCACTTACACTTACCCCTGGGACTACGGTCAAATTCAATGATCATTATGATCACCTGTATGTGAATGGAAGTTTAAATGCCGTAGGAACGGAAATTTCTCCGATCACCTTTACGTCCCTGGCTGACGATGCCCACGATGGCGATGCGAATGGAGATGGTACAGTGACCGAACCTGCTCCTGATCAATGGGGGGGCATCTGGTTTAATGCCACCAGTACAGGTAATAATCTGGAACACTGCTGGATCGGTTATGGAGGAGGATATTTTTCTTCTGCTATTATCAATGCTTATACCTCTGCTTTGGATATGCGCTTCTGCACGGTTGCCTGGTCTCCTGAGCGGGGAATTTATCTTGAGAATGCTTCTCCTGTGTTGGAAGGTAATAAGATCCATAATAATGTAGTGGGAATGTATACAACGGCACAGTCGTTACCGAACCTGATAAATAATGATATTTTTGACAATAGCAGTCATGGTATTATCAATGGGGATGCTTCGGTTGAGGTGGATGCCATAAATACCTGGTGGGGTGATGCCAGCGGGCCTTATCATCCCGATAAAAATGCAACCGGACTAGGAAACGAGGTAAGTAATTATGTCCTTTTTGAGCCATGGTTAACTGCACCGGGAGGAGTTACCAACAATGAGGAACTCCTTATTTCCAAACTTGGTTTTGAATGGCATAATATCTCTCCGAATCCGTTTAAAGAGCAGACCAGACTGGATTTTAGCCTGACAGAAGCAAAACAGATCACCATTGAGGTCCTTGGTATGCATGGACAGGTTGTGGAAGTCCTTTTTGATGGTCATTTATTGCCAGGGGATTATACTAAAACCTGGGAGGCGTCCGAAACTGCTTCCGGTCTTTATACCATTTGTATCAGATCAGCAAAAGGTATTTTGTTGAGAAAGGTTATCAAGATTTAAGTTTAGGTTTTTTGAATGGAATGATGGTTTAATTTCGCCTTTGTAAAAACAGCAAATGGTCTGCCAATTGGCAGACCATTTGCATTTCCAGGTATCCCCTTTAATTACAACAACAGATTGTTAAACTTTTTGGCCATCAAAATTTAAAAACCCCTATTCCTGTTTCAATCATTAACTAACAGGAAAACAGTTTAATAATTTAAAAACCTAAAACATGAAAAAACTAACCTTGTTTTTAGCAGCTATCATCTCTTTCTCTTTCGCACTACCCCCCAATAATGGAGGTCCGGGCTGGGAAGAACTACCCAAAAAGAAAAAGAAGCAATTCACAAAGTCCTACGTCTACATTCCTTCCGGAAAACTGATGCTTGAAAATGAAGAAGAAGTAACCGTTCAGGGCTTTTTTATGTACAAAACTGAAATCACCAACCTGGACTATCAGGAATTTGTAGCTCATGTGGAAAAATCCGGCGACAAGGAATTATTGGAAAAAGTCCGGATTAAACCGGATAGGTGGGGAGACGAAAACCTGGCAAAACTTTACCACACTCATCCTGCGTACCATACTTATCCGGTGGTCAATGTGAGCCATGAAGCAGCTATGGAGTATTGTAAATGGCTGGAAGGCATGTTGGCAAAAACCTACGAAATTGATGCATCAAAAATTAATGTCCGACTACCTGTAAAAGAGGAGTGGATGTATGCAGCTCAGGGTGGGCATCAATATGCTCCATATCCATGGGGCGGTTATTACATCAGAAATGCGAAAGGATGTTACCTGGCCAATTTCAACAGAGCCATTGGCGAGCATAGCGTTACCTTCAATCAGGAATCCGGTGAATATGAGGTTGTGAACATAACATCTCTTTCCGGTCGAATGTATACTGCCCCGGCGGAGTCCTATCATCCGAATGATTATGGCTTGTACAATATGAGTGGTAATGCAGCAGAGATGATTCATGAAGCAGGTGTAGCTATGGGTGGATCGTGGAATTCAACAGGTTATGATATTCGAATCAGCTCTTCGGCTACTTATGAAACTCCAACGCCTTATGTGGGCTTCAGACCGGTTGTGACTTTTCTGGGAGATATTAATTAATCTGGGTTGATTGAATCATAATAAAGAGGATGATGCAAAACCAATTATGTTTGCATCATCCTCTTTGTTTTTATTTGAGCCAGAAGCATCACAAATAAACAATTTCAATCCTCAAAAACCCATTGCCCTTCAAACTGAAACTGGATTTACTGAAACTTGGAAATCCTTTGGGGTTATTGGAATTACCAACCCCTTCTTTAGGCATACCGATCCAGTTGGTCTTTAGTTTTCCGTTTTTATCCTCATCATGTACGATGATCACCGCATAAACACCTTCGGGAAGACCGGTAATATTGGTGGTCGCCTGACCATTTTGAATGTTCATTTTGCCACTCCGGTAGGCTTTATCCAGATTTTTAGGGAAACCGTCTGCATTTTCAAATATCATATAGAGTGCCTGCCCTTTATCTGATTGGAAACCATCCGCGAGGATTTTTAAACTGGCATCCTGGCTATAACTCGTAAAGCAGAATAATAATGAGAAGAGAACGATTAAATATTTCATGGTCTTAATGTTGGTGCAAAGCAAATGTATTGAATATTTCATCAAAGTTTTTACTTATACGATTAAGCAATATTACCTTTGAATAAGCAGCAACACAAGGATTGAACAGAAATAATGCAAAATTGACTTTAATCATGCAGGTAAAATCAAATACAGCCCCTTTGTCATTTATCGAAAAGGTAGGGTATGGCGTTGGAGATATGGCTTCGAACTTCTACATGGGGTTCTTCAACATCTTTTTACTTTATTATTATTTAGACGTTTGGGGGATTTCGCCAACTGGTGCAGCTACAATGTTTCTGGTCACCAAGATAATCGATGCAGTCAGTGATCCGACTATGGGGTTGATTGCGGACAGGACGGAAACAAAGTGGGGGAAGTATCGCCCTTATATTTTATGGATGGCGGTTCCATTTGCCTTATTGGGATATTTGTTGTTTCTGGGGCCTGATTTGTCCCAGACAGGCAAGCTTATTTTTGCTTATGTATCATACTCTCTGGTAATGCTGGTATATACAGCCATCAATGTTCCTTATTCAGCTTTGCTGGCGGTCATTTCTCCCCTTTCAGAAGAGCGTACCAAGGCGACACAGTTTAGGTTTATCTTCGCTTCATTGGGGACTTTGATCATTGGAGCTACCGCCAAACCATTGGTTGATTGGCTGGGAGGAGGGAATGAAGTTCTTGGCTTTCGCCTGACCATAGTAGTCTTTGCAATCCTGGCATTATTACTCTTCTTTTTCACTTTTGCTTCGACCCGAGAACGCATCCGGCCCGAAAAGCATGATTCCAGCATAAAGGATGATTTGAATGTTTTACGGAAGAACATATCCTGGATCATTTTGGCCGTTTGTAGCATTTTGATCGTAGTGGGATTGGTTGCCAGAATTTCTTCTA
>QQUB01000503.1 GCA_008501835.1 Bacteroidota bacterium | reverse complement strand
AGTTTCCAGAGCTCTGATGGAACTGTTGTGGTATTTTTTTTGTGCCCAGCGTTGCCTTGGGCTGTTTGGAGTTACTCTGAAGATGTATTCCTGCCTTGCAAGTTCAAAATCATGGGTTCTGGATCTAATTTCCACCTCTTCGATCCAGGGCATTTTAAAGGAATTGTTATTGAGAAAGTCTACGATCTTGTCCTGATATTCAAGGGTGTTTTGTTGATCGGAAGTTCCCAGAAAGGTTTTTACAGAAAGTGGTGTTTGCCCGCTTAATTTCAGAAATGGCAGTAATATGAGAATAATCAACCAGTTAGCTTTCCTCGGCAAATAAATTATCAGGGAGGTTCTACATTTTACATTTTGCATTTTCATTTCTACTTTGTCAATTATTCCCTGGCAGCTTCTACCTGCCGGGAAGAAAAGTTAAATAAAGGGCTGAACCAGTTAATACCTTTAGTGTCTTCTGTGGGTATGAGGTTGACGACTACTTTTTCTTTTTGCAGGAAATGATTGTCTGCGGGAATGGAAACGAGAATTTCCCGGCCGTAGGTTTTGTGTTCCGGCATTTTTCGAAGTCGCTCCGGAATCTCGACGATCCGTGAGCCCAGCCCAATCACTACGCCACTGCAGAAATGTTCAGGGTGTAGTGTTGAGGTGACAACCAGAGAGTCATTTAAAGATACTTGCAGGATCAGGCTTTCCAGCACATAGGCTTTGACCAAGGTGGGCTTTTGATTGTAAAAGGAAAGAATCGTAGAAAATTCATCTACATTTTCACCCTTTTTGCTGTTGATGGAACCAACTACACCTTCTGCAGGGGCTTTGAGGAATAATTGTTCCTGTTTTTTTTCGAGGAATTTGACCTCGTCCATTAGTCTGTTTTTCTGATTTTTTATGGGGTGGTCACTGGTGCCAAGGGAGGCTTCCAGTCTGTTGATTTCTATATCTATTGGTTTGACTGCTATATCGAGTTCCTTTTTAAGGGATTCTATCCTGATTTCCTGGCTGCTTTTTGTGATGGGAGCGTCCGAAACAGATACACTTTGAAGATCCTCGATCAGACTTTTATTGAAGGCCATTTCTGCTTCCAGCTGTTGTATTTTGCTGTTGATTTCACTTTCCTTAATAGCTTTTTCAGCACGTAGTTTATTTATCTCCGAAAGTACATCCGATTTCCAGATCCCTTCTTTGGTTTCCAGCTCTGCAATTTCATGAGACAATTGATTGACTTCCTGATCCAGTTGACTTTGAGAAACTTTGGCAAGCACTTCTCCTTTTTTTACCTTTTGCCCCGGGTGAACCAGAATTTCATCCACTCTGACTGGATGTCCAAGCGTGATATCCATCTCCTTGTTCTCGGCAAACCCATAGAATATTAACGTCTGTTTGCCAAAATGGCGATTGAGACGCAGCAAAAATACCACGAGCACCAAAACAACGATATATAGTAAATTAATACGTTTCATTGCAGCTCAATTAAATTTCATGAGTGGTGTCCTGAACGTTGAGTCTGACATTTCTAATATCCTCCAGAGGCATCAGTTCATCGTAAAGTCCAAATTCTCCCTGTGTTTCATTTTGCAGTTTTAGGGTGTATTCATAGGAAACCAATCTGCTTCCGTCAGATTTTGTCGATGTTTTAAAGCGGGTTACGGCGTAGTTGCTGCAATGTTTTTTCAGCAACCTTTGAATGGTTTCAAAATCCGGAGAGTTCTGTCCCTCCACCAGGTCAAATTTAAGGCTGCCTATCAAATTGTTTTTCTTACTAAATGGTGTTATTCTTAAAACGAAGGCAGCAATAGAAAATCCAATAGTCCCTACAACAGCAATGAGAAATCCATAAACCCCACAGGCGATTCCAACAGCCAGGGACATAAACATAAACACGATGTTTCTAGGGTCTCTTACGGTTGTTCTAAACCTTATAATTGACAATGCTCCCAGCATTCCAAGTCCTCTGGCGAGACTATCGCCAATGGCCTGCATAACAGTTGCAGCAACGATGGATATCAAAATCATTCCCTGAAGGAAGTGATCAGACCTTGGTACTTCCCTGGTGGTCTTTTCATAAGTAAAAACCAGGATAGTGGATAAAATGAACGCTAACAAAACCGTGAATATCGCTGTGACGAGCGTTGGGTTCTCCGCACTGTTTTGTAATGAAAAATAATCGAACATTTTCTCCTGTTTTATTCACTCCGTGTTAACTCAAATATATTTTACTGACAAAAGCAAGGGGACTTTCCTTCGTTGTGAACATTTATTTTTAAAAATATTATTTAGCACGTTCACAAACAAGCTCCGCCACGAGAGCACCAAAGGTACACACTAAATTAATTTTACGTTAACTCCAGGTTAATTTTCTGGGTAAGATAAACGTCAAAAAATCAGGAAATTCAGCTTCATGTGAAAAAGATGAGTTTACCTCTTTTTCACATGAAGCTTGAATGTAAAATGCAAAGTGCATAATGTAAAATGTAAAAGTTGATGACACAATATTTCATATAGCCTGAAATAAAAGGTAGAGCTTAGTCATATCAAAAAGATAAAAAA
>QQUB01000845.1 GCA_008501835.1 Bacteroidota bacterium | reverse complement strand
CTGGTTTTCTTCCTGTTTGGAGTCAGTAGAAACCAGTACCCCTGACCTGGAGCCGTCACGGTAAATGGTACATCCCTTACATCCGCTTTCCCAGGCAGTTTTATAGATCTCCCGGACTTTATTGACCGGGGTTTCATTCGGAATGTTAACCGTTACACTAATGGAATGGTCAACCCATTTCTGGATCTGTCCCTGCATTTTGACTTTTTGTACCCAATCCACATCATTGGCAGTTGCCTTGTGGTATGGGGATTTTTCGATCAGCTTGTCCAGCTTTTCTTTTGACCAGGACTGGATTTCTTTTGGATCATAACCGTTGACTTCCAGCCAGGTTTCAAATTTATGGTGGAAAACATTGTATTCTTCCCAGCTGTCACCAACCTCATCTACAAATGTTACAACTGCAGCTGCATCATTAGGGTTGACCTTTCTACGACGCTTGTAGGAAATGAGGAAACAAGGCTCAATTCCAGATGATGTCTGAGTCATAAGACTTACACTACCGGTAGGTGCAATGGTCAGTAGGGCAATATTCCTGCGGCCGAATTTCACCATATCCTTGTAAAGCTTGGCGTCCTCCTCCTTGATTCTGTTGATCAGTGGATTGTCCACCTCTCTTTTTGAATCATAAATGGCAAAAGGTCCACGATCGGCAGCCAGGTCAACAGAAGAACGGTAGGCATTAACAGCCAGTGTTTTGTGTACCTCAACAGAGAAGTCAATAGCTTCGTTACTGCCATATCTCATATTCAGTGCAGCGAGCATATCACCTTCTGCAGTAATACCAATTCCAGTACGACGGCCTTCTTCGCAGGTCTTGCGTATCTTTTCCCAGAGAATCCTTTCTGTGGACTTAACATTTTCTGCCTCAGGGTCGGCGTCGACCTTTGCAATGATCTGATCGATCTTTTCGAGTTCCAGATCAATGATGTTATCCATCATCCTTTGTGCGAGGTGAACGTATTTGGCAAATTTCTTGAAATTGAAAGATGCTTTCTTGGTGAAAGGGTTATCTACAAAGCTGTAGAGGTTAATAGCTAAAAGCCTGCAACTGTCGTAGGGACATAACGGGATCTCACCACAAGGGTTGGTGGATATGGTCTCATAACCAAGGTCCGCATAACAATCAGGCACTGACTCCCGGATGATAGTATCCCAGAAAAGTACTCCGGGCTCTGCGGATTTCCAGGCATTGAAAGTTATCTTTTCCCAAAGGCCTTTTGCATTTATTTCCTTTTTAAACGTAGGCTCTTTTGAACCAATAGGGTATTGTTGTACATAAGGATCACCGTTAAGGGCTGCACGCATAAAATCATCGGTCACTCTTACGGAAACATTGGCACCGGTAATTTTTCCTTGTTCAAGTTTGGCATCGATAAAGGATTCTGCATCGGGGTGCTGAATGGAAACGGATAACATGAGAGCACCTCTTCTTCCATCCTGGGCAACTTCTCTGGTACTGTTAGAGTAACGCTCCATAAAGGGAACAATACCTGTTGAACTCAGAGCACTATTCATCACTGCACTGCCTGCCGGACGTATATGGGACAAATCATGACCAACGCCACCACGACGTTTCATCAACTGTGCCTGTTCTTCGTCAATTTTGAGGATACCACCATAAGAATCCGCATTATTTCCGATTACAAAACAGTTGGACAAGGAAGAGATCTGGAATTTATTTCCAATTCCGGCCATCGGACTTCCCTGAGGGATGATGTATTTGAAATCTTTGAGTGCATCATAAAAATCCTCCGGAGACAAAGGATTTGAGTATTTTGCATCAATACGGGCTATCTCACTGGCCAGCCTGTTGTGCATGTCGTCAGGTGTCAATTCATATATTCTTCCCTGTGAATCCTTAAGGGCATATTTATTAACCCAAACATTTGCGGCGAGAGAATCTCCATTAAAATAATCTGTAGACGCTTGAAGTGCTTCGTCAAAGGTGTAACTCTGTTCTTGAGTGGTCACTTTTTCATCGACTTTGATGCCATTTTTAACTTCCATGAACAATTGATTTTATGTGTTTGGTTACCTAAGTTTAAAAATTCTATAGTATGTTATTTATAATCCGACATTTATCACTCCTCCCTATTTGACATTCTGGTGTTCACAAACGTAAATTTTTACCAGAACAAAAGGGGAGAACCAAATTTTTGTTAAGTTTTAGCTCTTGCTTTATACTTAAACCAATTATACTGCTGTTGGAGGAAACTTTGCCTGAAACCGACCCCGAAAAGGGATTGGATACAGTTAAAGATAATTAGATGGTCGTCCGGCTACAAATCTAATGGAAAATAGGTAAAATAGGTTGAAAAGTTATCAACATATTGTGGATAACTTTTTTAATTGATTGATAATCAATGTTTTGTGATTGTGGGTAAAAAGTGTAAAATGTGGATAAGTTGACCCGTTAAAAAAATATAACCACCTGATAATCAATGTTTTTTTTTGTGAAGGCATCTTAAATGGATTATTTATCCACATTTTTCAAGGCCATTACATTTACACTTTTCCGCAGGTGTTTTCCACGAAAAAAATCAG
>QQUB01000432.1 GCA_008501835.1 Bacteroidota bacterium | reverse complement strand
GGGATTTTATCCTACCAACCCGGCGAATGGCCAGTATGATCTCGGGATTCCGGTTTTGTATGCGGCAAAGATTGAAGTCGGAGAAGGTAAATACTTTGAAATTATTGCACATAATAACAGTGAGTCCAATGTACTGGTGGAAAAAGTACTGTTGAACGGAGCACCCCTTGACAGAACCTATATTCGACACGAAGAAATCATGGCCGGAGGTAAATTGGAGTTTTTTATGAAAAAATAGTTAATGATTTTCTGGTAGATCTGCAAAGAGCCCTGAAGAAAAGTTCAGGGTCTTTTTTGTGCCTAGCTTGGTGCAATCACTTCTATGCCTGACGTCTGAAGGCGTCAAACGTAGAGGTCTTAAGTCAGGAGACTTAAGACAACAATCGCTACTTGATATTAGAAGCCTTCAGACTTAAAATCCATATCAATTTCATCTTCGGACGAACGAAATATTTTTGATTCCCGCCGACTTTACAAAAAAGAAAAGTCAAAACTCCGTAAACAAATCCTGATATTTCCCCAGGATCAGCTCATCATTGAATGCCTCCCCTACTCTTTTGACTACCTCCATAACCTCATCGGTTTCTTCTTCTAGCAGATCCTTGGAAAAGCTAACAGTCTGGAGTTCTTCAAAATAGTAAAGGGAATACTCATGGTCCTCAATCATCAGGCGATAGACTTTTTGCTTTGAATACCCCGAATCTTCTAATGTTATATCAGCATCCGTAAGAGAGAACATTTCTTTGATAACCTGCAGCAAGGCCTCTTGAATTCCTGCTTTAACCGGATTAAGCTCATAAGAAAAATCACCCGTAAAATGGCCCTGCCAATTCGGAAGCTCAGATAAAACTCTCTTTTTCAAAGTAAAAGTCCCGTTTGGGGAAGCCTGCCATTCGAAATAGGTATTCAACCATTCAGGTGTGATGTAATGTTGATCTTTAAGCCTGGTCTCAGTCTGGTCGAAAGGCACTGCATAAGCTGCATTGGTTTTGAAGTTGTAAACGAGCAGGGCGTAAAGGTATTTGTCATATCGCTCCTCAGAGTCCTTATTCCCTACAAAGACCACCTCTTCCTTGCCAGGAGAAAATGCCACCACTCTGCCAGTGTAATAATTATCCGTAAAATCCGCACTTTTTCTAAAAGCATAAACTGACAGGTCAGGAATGTGGAGTACGGTATTTTCGTTGATTAATAAATAGTCACCTCCTTTTAAAGTAAAATGATCACCCGTATCTTCTGAAATATAAATTTGCTGTTTGCCCAAAGGCTGTCCGTCGTGGCTATCAAGCCATTGCCAGCTGGCAAAACTGGAATTTTGCTCATTTAATGGTTTTAAATTTACAGCACCATGCTCTTCTGTTATCAGATACATACTTTGACTACCGGCAATGATGGCCGGCTGAGGAGCATCCGCTAATATGAAAGCTTTCCAGACATAAGAATATCCTGTATTCACTTCGAGCGCATCAGGAAAGGTAATGACTTCATTTTTATAAAATACCTCATATTGGGAATAGGCAGATTTGACCCTTTCCCCACGGTTAAAATCAAACCGCCTTTCGACAATTCTCTTTTTGGTCAACTTAAAAGGACCGTGTTCAATGATTTCAATACTGGACTTTCCTTTGGGCTTGCAAAAGGAAAAAATCATCAATAAAATTACAAGCAGCGGGAGGGCAATCAGATAAAATTTAGCATCCATGATTCCGGCTTTGGTAAAAGTGCGGGTTAATTACAATCCTTTGATTTCCTTAAAGTTAATAAAATCCTATTCCTTTGAATGAGAATTGTGAAATGAAAGTTGGAACACTCACTCAAGACATAAATTGTAAAAGCCAGACGTCTAAAGATGTTAAACATACAGGTCTTAAGTCATCAGACTTAAGACAATAGACATCACAACACATGACATCTAACTTGATATATTAAAATCGATACCCTTGTCGTCTTCAGACGACCGTTTCAAATACTCTTTTTAAGTCAATATAAAATCGATTTCAAAGATCAATATAAACTTCTCTTATAACCGCTGTAAAACGAGATCCGAATCGACCTCAGCAATAAAGGCAGTAAATTACGCTCCACTAAGTTAATTACACAAAACCATAATTCACAGTGTAATTATTTCTCAAAATTATATTCCAAATCAGCACTTACCTCAATTTTATCCCAAACGATCAAAATACCACATCAATTGGCCAATTTTCTGGTATTACACAACTCATAGCGCATATACCTTTGCGCCGTCAATATTGACAAACACCCAAGCCGAAAAGTCGGCAATTAATTAGATTTTTTACACTTTATCTGTTACGGGTTCCGAGTTTCGAGTTACGGGTACATTTTTTTGGAAGATTTTCAATTATTGAGCAAATGCCTCGTCAGAAAATTGATTTCTCTAATATTCAGAACAACCCATACATGAAATACGCAACTTGTATACTGACTTAATTCATTAAAAAACTATTATTATGAAAACCATGAATCGTATTTTAATTAGTTTGACTATCAGTTTGTTGTTCAGCAGTGTAGCTGTAGCCAACAATTACAATCCG
>QQUB01000719.1 GCA_008501835.1 Bacteroidota bacterium | reverse complement strand
TTTAAAGAATAGCGAAGAAATTCCATGACTTATTTTATGGAAAAATTTTTTCTTAAAAATTTCTGCGTATCAAAAAAATAATTTTACCTTTGCAGTCCAAAATTTTTAAGTTTATGTTAATTATTGAAGTTAAAGAAACTGAAAACATCGACAGGGCGCTTAAAAGATACAAGCGTAAGTTCCAAAGCACACGTTTAATGCGTGAGTTGCGTGATCGGAAGGAATTCAAAAAGCCATCAGTTAGACGTCGTAGCGAGCTGCTTAAAGCTACCTACAGACAGAAAAAGTATGGCGCAGAATAAATAAATTCTTTTTCGTTAGAAAAAGGAAACCCGCTATAATAGTTCATTTATAGCGGGTTTCTTTCGTTACGGCAAGGACAAGGGCATTAAGGAAAAAGGAATTATTGAATAATATTCTCCTGTTTACCTTGTTCCTTTATCCCCTCGTTTCGTTGTTCTCTTTTATTTCCGCCTTGGTCTGATCAATCCTTCCTGGACTACTGAAGCAACCAATTTTCCATCACGGGTAAAAATATTTCCTCTGCTAAAACCTCTGGCACCGGAGGCACTTGGGCTGTCGGTCTGGTAGAGCATCCAATCGTTTAGATCAAATGGCCTGTGGAACCACATGGCGTGATCAAGGCTTGCCAATGTGAGCTCATGCCAGTTGGCCAGTTGACCATGGGGTAAAAGCGCAGTGGTCAGCAGGTTGTAATCTGAAGTGTAGGCCAAAACCAGATTGTGTAACTTTTTCTTATCTGGAATAAGACCCTTTGCTTTGATCCATACATGTCTGAAAGGACCTGATTTATTATCAGAATGTGGATTGAAACGTTCCACAGGTCTGAATTCTATAGGACGGTCCCGATCGAGGAACTTGCGGAAATTTTCAGGAAGCAGATTACCGAATTCTTTGACCAGTCCCTCCCAGTTTTCGAGTTCTTCCGGGGGAGTAATTTCGGGGATTTGGATCTGGTGATCGTAACCATCTTGTTGGAGTTGGAAAGAAGCTGCGAAGTTGAGGATGACCCTGCCTTTTTGAATGGCTTTTACCCTCCGGGTTGTAAAACTTCCGCCATCCCGAATAGGTTCCACATCAAAAACAATCGGCATGGTAATATCCCCCGGCAGGATGAAATAGGCATGAATGGAATGGACAAAACGATCTTCAGGAACCGTGCGCATCGCTGCACTCAGGGATTGTGCCAAAACCTGACCGCCAAAAACTCTTTTACTTCCAATACTGCTGCTTTGCCCTCTGAATAAGTTGAATTCGAGTTGCTCAAGGTCCAGCAGGTCAATTAATTCGCTAACGTCTTTCATTGATTAAAATTTCGAACTGCAAAGGACGCAAAATTCTATTTCAAGAGCACTGCTTTTCCTAAATATTTTCTAAAATGGTTTTTTTGGTTTTAGGAGCTCAAACCCTAACTATTTTTAACATTGGGTTTTAACATTAACTTTCTTCTAACAAAATGGGGACTTGGTCGAAGGTGTTGTTTAAAATATTGTAATTACCTTTATCCTTGCAAACTGAGGATTAGCTAAAACCTGATGTCAGACGAAACGAACGAAATACTGTTAAGGCTGCAATCGGATGATAAAGCCTATATGAAAGAGGTCTTTCACAACCATTATTCGATGGTCTGTAAAACCATATATCGTTTTGTCAATGAACAATCCCTTTCAGAAGATCTCGCCCAGGAAGTTTTTATCAGGCTTTGGCAAAAACGGCATCAACTCAATATCAATCAATCTTTTGCAGCTTACCTCCGCAGGATGGCCATCAATGAGGCTCTTGGTCATATCCGTAAGAACAAAAAGATCCATATCGATGAATTGAATCCCGGACAACACGATGGGGTAGAAGAGGGGATCGAAGAAAAGTATCTTTATGGGGAACTCAAGGGTAGAATAAAGGCAGCTATTGATGAATTACCTCCCAGATGCAGGGCTGTTTTCCAATTGAGTCGTTTCGAAGAATTGACCTACAAAGAAATTGCCGAAAAACTGGATATCTCCATCAAAACAGTGGAAAACCAGATGGGTAAAGCATTGAAAATACTGCGGGAAAAATTAAAAAGTTACCTGGTAGTACTGCAGTTTATGGTTTTTTCCTTTTTGGTTCTTGGGTAGGTTTTTAGTTCTCATAGATCCTGAAATTTTTCGTACTCACCGAAATACCTTACAGCAGAAATATCTGATGGAACTTTGAACATATCCACTTGAAACTAAGAATAGTTTATATATCTCTACTCATGCTTCCTCCCAATATTTACCCCGGCTCTATATTTAGCTTCAAGTTCTTCTCTTTCCTTTTGTTCCTTTTTGGTAAGAGGTTTGACGACAAGCTCGCTCAGGTCCGGCTGGCCCGCATCTACCCAGCAGGTGTGCCAGATACTTCCGATGGATAAAATAGCATCCCGCATTCGTTTTTCCACCATACCGTCCATCCGGTTGTGATAGGCGCGTGCGTATGCTCTGCATTGGGTTCTGATAACAATATCCAATCGTTCCTCAAAACAAAATTGCTGATCGTCCGGATAGGAGAAACTCAGTGATTTTTCAATAGTCAAAACACTGTCCAGATAGGAATGACTTTCAAGTACAATATCCCAAAAATAAGATTTTGGGTCATTTATATACTCGGCTTTGCCAACAAAGAAATCATATTCCTCATCTGCAAATAACTCTGGCAGTCTGCTTTCCCAAAAGGCATGAATGCCTACCTGGTCCGTGAATTGACCATTGTAGTTTTCCGTGGTGTGCAATGGCACATGAGCATCACCTATATAATGTCCAATATCTGAAGACAGTCTGAGGATATTATTGACATCCTTCTCAGAAAAAGCCTTGGTGAGACGGTTTTTCATCCAAAGCAGGTTATAAGGTAAAATGCCGTATTCTGAGAAGTTGTCCACCACCCAGACCTCCGTGAAATCGTCTTTTTGATCCAAAATGGTATTCAGACTGTCACTACTCATGGACCAGGTCTCTTCCTGACCGTATAGGGGAAGTATATTATTGCGGAAAAAATTCCTGTAATCTCTTTTGCTTATTGGCCAGGCATTTCCTGACCGGTAGTCTGAAATATTTATGGAATCTGTTTGGAGGTCAGTTTCAGAGGCAAGTCCAAAGGAAATGGTATCTCCTTGCCTGTTGACTCCATAAATGTCACAATACTTCATCAATGCTTCAGTCCAGTCGCGGGGGACCTTTTCGAAAGGGTAAGTGTCCCAATGGTCGATATCTATATAATGTTTGATATCTTCTCCTTTAACGGCATACCTCCTTTTATCGGGATCAACGGCATGTTCGGTGACATATTCCAGGTGTTGCCGGTAAAATACGGTCATTTCAGGAGGTAAGGTAAATACGGCCAATCGGTTAATGCGCCGGTGTCCAAAGAAACCCCAATCATCCTCACTGGTTACAAATCCCAGAGAAGTGATCGAAACAAAAAAGAATATTACGTAAAAGAATAAGCGTTTACTGATAGAAAAATTCATACGCCCACAGCAGTTTTTTCATGACGAGATGACTGACAACAAGAAAGTCTTCATCATTGAGTACGGCATAATAATTCTCAACCTCACCCGATGGCAAAGGCTCACCTGTTTTTTCATCAAATTGCAGGTCCCTTTGAATTGGATACATTTCCAGGTCTGTCCTGTCACCGTTATTGTTTTCCAGAGAGATGCGGCAAAAGGGTATCGTTGCAGCTATGGAATCTTTTTCAGGGTTTTTGTTGTCGAAACCTCTTGAGCCCACTTTTTCAAAATTCACCAAAAACTGTTCCACCTTACCTTGCGGCACAGGCAGGTTTTTTTTAGGTGTTATATCAAAATAAGGAGCAACATCAAATTCATTGCCTTCACGACTCACTACAAAAGATTTGTTTCGCTGCTTTGGATACTCTACCTCGACCTTGGAAATATTCTCCATTTGTTCATCGAAAACCATGACATCACGCCAGTCATCGCCTTTCAGGTTGTACCTGAATCTGATATTTCCAGACCAGTTGGGAATA
Source organism: Bacteroidota bacterium (assembly GCA_008501835.1). Lineage (GTDB taxonomy): Bacteria > Bacteroidota > Bacteroidia > Chitinophagales > Saprospiraceae > BCD1. The sequence continues at coordinate 6,360 of QQUB01000719.1, read as the reverse complement.
TTGGCAACATAGGGTTGTTCTGCATCAGCCATCATCATGAAGGTTCCCCGCTCATCGGCAGTGGAACCACCAACGTAATACGATTTGATGATTTCGCCCTTTTTATTGAAAATCTCTACTTTGATCCCTTCTGTAGCCAGACTGCTGATCATATGTTCTACTGCCTGGCGTGGTGGCTGGTATTTAATCTCAACCCTTGTAATGGCATCCAGGAGATTCTCCATTACATTAGGTCGGGCCCTGTATTTTTCATTATAAACCCAATGGTCTCCCTGGCGCTCCAGCGTAGTAGTGTTTCCCTTTCGGTCAGCAATGAAAATTTTTTGAATTTCTTCTGGTTGCTCAACCTTAAATTTTCTGTCAGCACCCAGAAGGCTGGTTTTTTCATCCTCACTGCTTTTGGTCAACATCCAAAAAGTCGCACCTCCCAAAACCAGAAATATAATCAGGTATAAAAATGTTCTGTTCATTATTAACTTTTGCTTTTTTTTAGTTTATAACTCTTCACCCATCACTTTTCAAACTGCATTTTGCACAATTCACTCCCTACTTCCCATATCTGTTCCTTCTCAACCAGTTATATCCAAAACCAAAAAGAATCAGGAAAATCAAAGGTAGTCCAATGTTTACCAACTGCCATTTTTGGGATTCTTCTTTGGCTTTAACAGTGTCGAGAAGTCGCAATTTTACGTCCTTTCCCCGGGCTTCGATAAGTCCTTTTTCATCGAGCAGGTATTCGACCATATTAACCACGAGATCCTTATTAGCAAAACGATATTTTTCAAAGTCGTTCCATCCAAGGGGGCTGTAGGTTTGACCATCACGTTTTACCTGATTTTTCATTACATCGCCATCAGAAACTACTATCATTTGAGTATTCTCTACCTCCTTTTTGAATTCAATACCAATTTGAGAAAGGTTGCTGAGCATTTCCTGACTTACTCTGTTTTCATATAGAGAGTTGAATTTTCCCTCAAGCAACATTGCCACAGGTTGAGGGCCCTTGTCAAATTTAGCCGGATCAAGGTCATATCTCAGGAAATCAAAATCCATTTCGATAGGTAAACGCTGATAAGTGGTATTATTGGAGGTGGTTAGTAAAACCGTTTTTTCAATAGGATATTTAGTTTCCACATCAGTGTCCAGGGTGCTGGCATAATACATGTTTACCGGGCCAACACTCTTGACGATAGGGTGGTTACTCCTCGGGGTTACGACCATATGGTAGGGATAACGGAAGTAGTCCAGTTGAGGGGCATTTCCGACATACCCTGTTGCGAGCGGGATTTTTGTACATTGAATATCCAGCAACAGATTTTTCTGCATCCTGATTCCGTAACGGAACAAAAGGTCATCAAGATTCAGATCATACGGATTTGGGAAAAATTTGGGTCTTGTTTGAAGGCTGTCAAGGGTTACACCAACCGGATCCAGTACCCAAAGCACCTTTCCTCCATTCATGACAAACTGATCAATCTTGAATTTATCTCTATCGGAAAAAGGAGTTTGAGGTTTTGCTATCACCAACAAATCGGCTTCTTTACCAATAGCCACAATACTATCGAGATTAATTCTACCCGTTTCATTGTATTCCAGCAATGACTTTTCCAGGTCAGCAGTTTCTACAGGCGTCAACTCGCCATGGCCTTCGGTAAATACGATCACCGGAACTTCTGTATTCCTTACTTTCTCTATTGCGCTGGCAAATTTGTATTCCAGCAAACCGATAGAGTTATTAAGGATGATTTCGTTAGACATTCCGGGAACTTCATTTTCGAGCAGATTTACAGTCCAGGATTTATTTCCATAGCGAAAAATGGCATATGGATAAACCAATTGATTGGATGTACTGCTGGCATCCTTGAGTCTAAGGCTGATTGGAATGATGCCTTCTTTTGCTAGTGATTCACGCCGTTCATTGATCTGCTTAACACTACCTGCACCAGGATTTATGAAGCTGTATTCGATAAAACCAGATTCTGACCTGAAGTCTTCCAACATATCCCGTACCGATGTCTGCAGGCGTTTAAAACCTGCCGGGAATTCACCGTCCAGAAGGACTTCCACAAAAATTTCTTCGTCCAGTTCTTCAAGTAAATTTGTAGTCCCGTCGGTAAGGGAATATCGCTTCTCCTCGGTAAGGTCAAAATAGGTATAAAAGGAATTGCTGTTAAACCTGATATTGGCCATGATATTTATGAAAATCAAAATCCCAACAAACAAAGCGATTTGGATCAGAGATTGTGCTTTTCTGTTACTTCTTTTATTGGCCATGAGCTCAGTTTAATTTTTTTGGAAAACAAAGTTAAAAAACCAACGACAATTTTGTGTAAATATTGATATTGTTGGCAGACAAATGTACTAATTAGTCAGGTTCCTGTGGGGGGAATCATTTGAGGCGACATTACTCTACCTAAACTTCTACATTGGACATTGGATATTCTGCTGTTCTGCGGTTCTGGTCCATCAATTCCAAATTCTGTATTTCTAGTTATCTAATTTAGACCAAATTAATGGTCTCGATTTACGTTAAGGTTTACTGGTTAAAACCGTGTTTAAAATTACACCAAAAATTAAGTTTCCCTATTGTGGATCTCTTTTTGATCAGCCTATCCCCTAAGGCTTTTGACCATATCTCTTCTGAAGTTGAGTGTTCTGATCATTTTATCTATGGCATCTTCCCAGTAATACCAGGTAGTGTTGTTGGTTGGCCATCCAATCTTGAATTTTTCTGTCAGCGCGGGGTTAATGGAGTAAGTCCCGGCCTGAATAAGGTCGCGGTAGTGTTCCAGGTTCCCAAATCCTTGTTTCTGGTTACGCATCCAGTCTTTAAAGTTTTGTAATAACCAGATACTAACCTTGTCGGTCCAGGCTTCTTTATTATTTGTTAGCAACAAAAAGAAAATACTTTTGTTTTCCACCAATCGAGGCAATACTTCTGATCCATATTCTGCAAGGGAGATAATTGCTTCCCGGGGAAGTTTTTTCATCATTCCTTTGAGTAAATTGGAGGGTATGTCGTGATTAAAACCGTTGGTCATTCCATGTTCCAGGATGGCTGCCATCCATTCTTCATCATTATGTAATAAAGCAGCTTCAGCAATGGCTGGTAATAATTGGTCGGACCAGCGATTGTTGAGAAAAAAAGATAAACATTCAGCCGGATCTTTATCAATAAGTTCTGACCAACGCCTTGGGGGAATTCTGCTGGTAATTTGTCTTAACCAGGCTGCTTTCATCCCTCCTCCTGATTCTTTGAGTGGTACTGGATGGATCCCGTCCCTCAGGGTTGACTCCGGCAGGTTTTCGGGAAGATCAAAATTGATGGCGTTGTCCGAAATATGCACAAAGTCCAGCAACGCAAGGAATAGTCGTTCTATTAGAGCACTGTTTCCAAGGCCTGAAAGTAACTTTGCTGCTTCCAGTCGTAGTTTTTTCGATCGTTCATCCAGCAATTGTTCCAAAAAGAGTTCATCCTTTCCGGAAAGATTTAACTCCAGAGTTTTCAATAACGGAAATTTATCACCGGCTTTCAGGCTGTCCCAATGGACTTTTAAAAGCTCAAGAGCCTTTTCCGGATTATCTGCTCTTAGATATTTAAGGTAGGCCCTACGGTCCTGAAGGGGAGTTAAATTCCAGTCTTTTATGGTTTGAACCCCTTTCAGTTTTCCCCATGGAGGCCATTGTTCCAATAGCCATTCGCCTTGTTTTCCAAGTACGGGTCGAAGTAATTCCCACAATTCATCGTCTTCCAATGAAGCATTCAGAAGTACGGGTAATGTTTCGTTTGGAATTTTCTTGCCATTTTCTTTTAAGTGGTATAAAAATTCTTCCAGTGCCGGAGCAAATCTACCGTCAAGAATGGCAAAGAGATGGGCGGTGGAACGGGGCGAACAAGTTTGTTCGTCAGATTCTGTGATGGGCTCAGGAAGTGACCCCTCAAAGTCTTCCAGTTGAAATGCAGCTTTTCTGATCTGGTTGAACAGGGCTGCACTTTCAAGTAATACTTCCGGAAACGGGCTGTCCGTTTGAATACCGTAAGATTCAAGCTTTTGCCGGAGTTCAGGGGTCAATGTTCCTCTTTCTCCTCCAAGAAGTGCAAGTCTTACAAGTTCGGGCCAGATCATGATTATTGGTTACAAGTTGCAGGTTTCTGGTTACTTGTAATGGACCAACAACCAGTAACCAGAAACAAGTAACCAGCAACCGGTTTACGATTTAAATACTTCGATATCTCTGGTTTCAACAACGAGATCTGTGAATTTTCCTTTGAAGCGTGTAGCTTTTACAATATGATTGTCGATCCAGTGGTAATTTCCACCACGTGGTTTGTTAAGCAGTAAATAGTGGTATTTGAAGTTGTTTTTTTCAAGCCATTTTTCAGTAACTTCCTTGTGTTCATCTGTTCTTGAGGTAAAGAAAGTGATGATATGGCCTTCGTCATACCATTTGTTAATGATTTTCAGTGCATCCGGATACGGCATAGCGGTGAGCATGCGTTCAGGTTCTTCATTGGGAATATCATCACAGATAGTACCGTCAATGTCAATGAGGTAGTTTTTGATGTTCTCGGGTAACATCGGGCTGAGTTTTTCACCTTTCTCATTATAAAGGTCCTTTAGTTGCCCGTCCTGGTCACTCATGATGTTTAATTTTTTAAGTGAAGCCGCAAAGGTATTATAATTAGTATAGAGATTCAATAGGCCCTACCATAAATATTGTTTTAATTACGGTTTCAAAGCTTTTACCATAGAGAATCCTGAAAATCAGTTAACATATGAAATAACAAGCCAATAGCAACGATTCTTGTCTTTGAAGGGATCAGCATCAGAAAATAAATACCTATTGCCCAGTAGGTGTGAAGTGGGTGAAAGTTAATACTGTTTCGGTTTGGATCAAAGATGGGATCTGCCAGTAAATGGTCAAGGTCTACCAGCATGGTAGCCAAAAAAATCAACCAAACTTGTTTCCAGTTTTTCCTGAAAAACAACCAGGCGATCAGTCCGGGTACCAGTAAGTGGAGCGAGTAATGAATGGTTGTTTGTAAAATGTGCATTTATGCAGGAAACTAAAAAACCAACCTGTTTAGATTGTCCGACAGGTTGGTTTTTTGAGAATAAATAAATCAGAAAAATTATTTGCTAACCGATAATTCCATGGTTTGAACCCCTTTCTCGGAAGTCATACGTACGAAATACATACCAGATGCCAGGTCAGCGACATCAAGGTTTACCTGATGGTTACCATTTGAGAAAGCTGTTGAAGTTATGGTTTTTACTTTTTGACCCAAAGCATTGAATACTTCAATTCCAAGAGCAGTAGGCTGATTCAGGGAAAACTCCAACAAACTTTGATCAGATGTAGGATTCGGAGATAATTTCATCCCTTTAAGTCCTGCAATTTCCCGAACTCCCGTCAGTTCCGCTACGCCACAATCTTCCGTTAGTTCTCCCCTGATCTCAGGTACACCTGAAGATAACGGCCAGATATCCCAGGTGATACTGCCATCCGTACAAACTACCGCAAAAGTAGGGAAACCGTAAAATGAAAAATTATTGGCGTAAAGGTCAATTACATCATCACCACCTCCTGCAACGCCACCTGCTATATGGTTGCTATGAGTTGGATTGAAGACGCTGTTGCCAATGTAAGTATCCGAATCTCTATCACTTATTGACCAGACTTCTACGGTAGTTCCTTCAAAATCTGCAATCAATTGGTCAATTTCGGGAGCCCATGAAACGCATGGTCCACAGTCTACAAAAAAGAAATCAATGATAACAACTTTTCCTTCTTCCAGTGCTTCGGATAACGTGTGTGAATTACCGTCAATATCAGTAAAAGTAAAGTCTGGAGCCGTTTGGGCCATTACCATGGTTAAAGAGAAGGCAAGAAATAGTGTAAGTAAAGTTTTTTTCATAATTATTGTTTTGTGCTTTAGTAAATCTTGGGCAAGAATAATGAAAATAATTGCCCTGCCATTCCTTTTCTCATACCCAATTTGTTTTGCAGACTACATAGTATTGAATTTCCCTTGTGGGACCTTATCCTGTGTACAATCTCCAGATCTGTGCTACGAAAAAGCAAACAGCAAAGCCCATGATCAGTGGTAAGACTGCTGAAACAAAAGTCCACTTGGCACTTTTGGTCTCCTTGTAAATTGTGTAAAGGGTTGTAGAACATGGATTATGCAATAAACTGAATAACATCAGATTGATTCCAGTCAGTAATGTCCATCCTCCTGCGTGGAGAATTGATCCTGTATCTCCAATGGAGTCCAGCTCAAACATAACCCCGGCACCTTCGCCAACCCCGGTCATATTAATACTTAGGACCGTCAGCATCAATATCGTTGGAATG
>QQUB01000534.1 GCA_008501835.1 Bacteroidota bacterium | reverse complement strand
CTGCAATCTCTTTGTACGAATACCCCTGGTAATAAAACATGTCGACGCACTCTTTTTGTTGCAAAGACAAAGCTTCCAGGCACTCTTTTAAATGTCGCTCCCTCTGTTCTGCTTTTGAGGGTTCATCCAAAGGATGCATTTCTTCTCCAGAATACACACTTTCAGGAGCAATATTTGTATTTAAATGTTTTTTGTCTTTCCGCAACTGCATTAGGCAATGGTTCCGACTCAAAACATAAAGCCATCCGCGGAATGCTGCAATTTCGTGTTTTTTTACCTTTTGTGCCACTTCTTCAAAGATATTCATCACCGCATCTTCTGCTAAAACCTCATCTTTCAAATACTTCAGACACACCCCAAAAACCAATTCCATATATCGCTCAAACAATACCCCCAGGTGCGACAAGTCGTCACTTTTCAAAAACAGATCCAGCAATTCCTCATCGCTGAATTCATCTTTATTTCGGCGCCAGATTTTAAGCATTTACGGGTTAGTTCAAAAAAAATAATTTTCTGCTGTGTGTAATTCCAAGGGTAGCTGCATCCTTGAAGAAACTAAAACTTAAAAAGGCTGAGGCTGAGGCTAAGGCAGAGGAGTAATTTATAAAAAAGATTTTCCTCGCCTTTGTCTAAACCGACACCTTTTCTTAAAAACGTAAAGCTATGAAAAAATTGTTCTATTTTATTACTGCTGCCGTGCTGTTGTTGTCGGCAGCAGCTTTTGTTTCTCCTGATGGTGTAACTTTAAAAAATGGTGTATTCCTGCCAAAAGATACATTCACGATAACAGGAAAAATTACAGATACCCATGGTGAGGCCTTAATCGGAGCCAGTGTACTTGAAAAAGGTACTACCCATGGTACAGTTACCGACTTTGATGGAAAGTACAGCCTGGTCGTTTCCAGAGAAAATGCCACACTTGTTTTCAGTTATACAGGGTTTCAAACTCAGGAAATTCAGCTTGGAAAAAGTAAAGTTCTTGATGTGGTCCTGCATGAAGGTGTTACTCTGGATGCAATCACCGTTACTGCTATAGGACTTGAGAAGGAGAAGCGTTCTGTTGGGTATGCTGTTCAGAAAGTGACCAAGCGTAACAAAAAGGCGAGAAAAAAAGATAAAAAACCTCCTGTACCGGTTTCCGGGAAGGTAGCAACTGTGAAAGTCACCGAAGACCGTGTTATCTCTGGTGATGATATTAAAAATCTGCCAACTCGCAACATCAACGCCCTTGCAGCTACAGCTGCTGGTTTATCGACATCAGATAAAGCTGAGGAAGTTGCCATCCGCGGCTCCCGATCCGATGCCACAAATTATTACATTGATGGTGTAAGAGTTCAGGGAAGTCTGGTCCCTGAAACAGAAATCAGTGAAACTAAAAACACATTATCCGGAACCCCCGCAGCTAAACCTTCTCCTCCTCCAAAAGACCCAAAAGAGGCTCCAGCCAAAGTTGTAGTTGCAGAAGAAGAAGCCGAGGTAAAAGACCACACCAAAGCAGCTACAACAACGGCAAAAGATACCATTGTGGATTATTCCGCAGAACGCTATGACGAGATCTATGAGAATCCATTTTTACAGGCTACAAAAACGCCGCTCTCTACCTTTTCCATTGATGTGGATGCCGCATCTTACAGCAATATGCGCCGTTTCATCAGTTACGGTTCCATGCCGCCAAAAGATGCCATCCGCATTGAGGAAATGATCAATTATTTTAATTACGACTATCCTGAGCCTAAGGGAGAACATCCCTTTGAGATCATCACAGAAATTTCGGAATGCCCCTGGCAAAAAGGCCACAAACTGCTTCATATTGGATTACAGGGAGAGCGCATTGCCAAAGAGGATCTTCCCGCTTCCAACCTGGTATTCCTCATCGACGTTTCGGGAAGCATGAACAATGCCAATAAATTACCTCTCTTGCAGGAGTCCTTAAATATGCTGGTGGATAATCTACGTCAGAAAGACTTTGTTTCCATCGTGGTTTATGCGGGCTCGGCAGGAGTTGTGCTTAATCCTACCAACGGTACTCAGAAAAAGACGATCAAAGAAGCTATCAATCGCCTGAGAGCCGGAGGGTCAACAGCTGGTGGAGCAGGTATCAAGCTGGCTTACAAACTGGCAAGAGAAAATTTCAATAAAGACGGTAATAACCGGGTGATCCTGGCTACTGACGGAGATTTTAACGTTGGCATCAGCCGTGACTTCGATCTTGTAAAACTGATTGAAAAGGAACGTGAAAGCGGCGTTTTCCTGACTGTTCTTGGTTTTGGCATGGGTAATTACCAGGACGGTAAAATGCAAAAACTAGCCGACAAGGGAAATGGTAATCACGCATATATCGATAATATTGGTGAAGCGAAAAAAGTATTGATCAATGAATTTGGTGGAACAATGTTCGCTATTGCGAAGGATGTAAAACTGCAATTGGAATTCAACCCTGAGCAGGTGAAAGGTTACCGACTCATCGGTTACGAAAACCGCTTACTGGCTGACGAAGACTTCGACGATGATACCAAAGATGCGGGCGAAATGGGCACAGGCCACACTGTAACTGCCCTTTATGAGATCATTCCTGCCAATTACCAGACTCCATACATTGCCGACGTTCAGGATACCCAGCAAAGAGTGGAACCTGTCAAGGCATTTTCTGGTGACAAAAAGGATATGGTTCACATCAAGTTCCGATATAAAAAACCTGATGGTCATAAGAGTAAGTTACTGGAAAAAGGAGCCGCAGATATGAATATTCCATTGGAAAAAAGCTCCGATAATTTCCGGTGGTCTGCTTCGGTTGCAGAATTTGGATTATTACTCAGAGATTCCAAATACAAAGGAAAATCTAATTGGAGAAGTCTGAAAAACATGGCCGAAGGGTCTAAGGGCAAGGATGCCAATGGTTATCGCGCGGAGATGATCACGTTGATTGGAGAGGCACAGAAGATTTCGAGGAAGACATTGGCGGGTAAGTAATACGAGAGAAAAATTTAGGGTGTAACTTGAAGTTACGCCCTAAATAATCTTCACACTAAAAACCATTTTTCATGAATAAAAATTTACTACTCACTATAATTTGTTTAAGCTTCATTTTTCTAAACACAACCATTAGCCAAGAGCGTATCAAAGGTACCATTATTGATGCCCAGGGAGAATTTTTAATCGGCGCAAACGTGATCAACCGACATGGTGAAAAAATTGTTTCCGGAGCTTCTGCAGGGATCAAGGGAGAATTTGAGATAAAAATGTCTGCCGGAGATACCATTGAAATCACTTATTTGGGATTTAAACCTCAAAAGCTCAGCCTGGAAGATATGCAGTTTGATAATTTGATAGTTCTTGAAGAGGAGAATTACGGTTTAAAAGAAGTAGTGGTTACTGCGTACCAGAAGATGCATTACAAATGTAGATTAATTGGTTTCGTTTCTCATCAAAAAGAATCAAAACAAGAATCTATCAATAAGGAAATTGAAACAGAAACCGATAAAATAAATTACAACTATTATCCTAACCCAACAAGTGGAACTGTCAACATCGAAGTAAATATGGAACTAACCGGAAGTATTGAAATATTTGATACGAAAGGATCTCATATCCGGTCATTTCCCATTGTGGAATATCCTATATCGATAGATCTAAGTTCATTGGTGGATGGGATTTATCATTTGGTTTATTTGAATCAGGAAGGGGTCGGAGAAAATATTGGGGAGGTTGTGAAAATCAGGTAGGTTTAATTTTATTATGAAATGAAAAAAGCTTTTCAGGTTGTCATATTTCTGTTCATGCTATTCAATTATCTGAATGCTCAATCGGGCGATTTAATCGTCCCCTTTTCCAACAATGGCCAATGGGGTTTTATGAATCAAGCCAAAGAGATTGTTATTTGCCCTCAATTTGATGAAGCCTATCCTCCTTTCAATGGATTAGCACGATTTAAACATAATGACAAATACGGTTTTGTGAATATGCAGGGAGAGATTCAAATAAAAGCTCGATTTGATCATGCAGATGATTTCCGATATGGGGTGGCCCGAGTTTTTAAAGGTCAAAAGAAATCTTATATAAAAACCAATGGGCGGAAAAACAAGGTTTCCATCGGTGTTTGCGGTACTCATTATTCCTGCGTATACCCCATGATAAACAGGTCTGCAATTATTGAAGAAAATGGGAAATTGGGTATTGTTTTTGATAAAATTGTCAGGGATGAAAATCATCATTTAAAACATGTTCCGGATACGATTCCACCGATGTTTGATTCCATAATTCCAATATCACACCAGCTCATGTATATTGTAAAGGACAGTTTAATATCCTTTGCGTTTGAAGGTCGATTTAGCGGTGGTTCAAAACACGTTTTGGAAAATTTAAGCTTTGATTTCGAGGAAATTAAATTATTCAATTGCATAATGTGCCAAACAGGTAAAAATGAATATATCGGATTTAAACAAAATGGGCTTTGGGGTTATAAACGTATCTACAATATGCCCAAAGACTTTATTCCTGCAAAATATTATTCAATTAGTTCATTAGCAAAGGGATTCGCCCTTGTAGAATATGAAAAGGGAAGATTTGGATACATTGACAAAAATGGAAGTGAGTATTTTTTCCGTTGAGGCTGGAAGGTTCCGGGTATGGGTCATAATTCATCCTTTTTGGAAAAGAAGTGCGACACAGGCGGGATGGGCTTCAAATTAGTATAAAATAATGCCAGAGGCATGACATATTATTGCGTGGCACGCTAGTGCCATGTAATAATGCAAAATAAATCCAGTTCCATGGGAACGGCACAATTAGACTCTTAATCAATTAATTGTGCCGTTCCTATGGAACTGAGAGGGGACTTAATTCATAGCAAGGCACTGGCGTACCCTGCTATGAGATGCCGTCTCTATGAGACTAGATTTTCGTTAAATAACAAATAATTTGACTCCTTTCTTTTGTGTTAAGAATTTTTTTGTTGTCAAAATTGGGAGTGGGTTTGCTCCGGTTGGGTTCCACCCCCAATTTTAAATTGAAAAAGAAAAACTTTTTCAATTTAAAATCGACCCCGCCAGCGGGGTACATTTTTTTTTACAACTCCTCTACCTTCATCTTCAGTACATAATCCATATTATCCAGGTCTTCCGGGTCCTCCGGATAAGGCAGAACATCTTCTAAAGTGAAAATGTAATTACCAAGGGTGTCAATCCCGAGTTCAGGATAACCTACCCGGTTGATCAATTCAAGTGCTACCGGCTCTTCGCCTGAAACTTTCACCGACAATTTCACTTCCGCCTGGCCTTCCCAGACACAGACTACATTCAATGGGCAGCGAGAATCCTGAATTTCCGCAAAGGAAACCGCCAGCACTCCATCATCAGATGTTTTTTCAGCACCGAATTCAAGATCAAAAATTTCTCCGAAGACGAAACCTCCGGTCAATTCATCTTCTGTGCACGAATTCAAAGAAAATACAACCACCGATAATAATACAAGCCATAAATTTTTCATTTGTCAATAGGTTTTGGTTCAAAAATAAGATGTAAATACTTCGATTTATATACCTAAAAAGACCTGTCATCATTTCTTAGCCGTTGGCATATTCCTACAATTTAAAACATCCTTAACAAAAAAGGGGCCTTTTAACATATGGCAATTTTCCTTATCTTTATCACAACAACGCATTGTCGTTACCCATCCCTTACGTATACACCCGTAACAGATTTAAATCTTGGCTCATGAAACGACCAGGGTATTTATTAATTATAAATTTCGCACAAGAGTATGATTAATAAATATCCTGGGAGAGCGCAGCGGTTACATATGTGTAGAAAATTTTCTGCATATTTTACCGCAGAAAATTTTTAAACATATGAAAAAACTACTACTCCTGGTTTTTCTTTTGACCCTGCTTTTCCCAGCTCAAAAATCTTTCGGTCAGGCTGGTGATTGCCCTTACCCCGTCATTTTTCTACATGGATGGACCGGTTCTGAAAGTTCCTTTTCGGCCGTTTACAACAATAATGACTTCGCCAATATCTGGGGCGGACTCGCCGATGTTTTCCACGCAGTAGTCAATGCACAGGAGGGTACTTATATTTGGGGAAGCGATGGTATCCCCTACACCAATGATGATGACGTACTTGTCACATTCACCAATGAAACCAATGATCTGACTCCTGGGTGCCTCTATGCTATTAACCTGGATAACTACTGGAACGAAAATACCACCACCCCTCAGATATATATTCACGACGGAGGAAGTCCGACTTTTTGGGCCTCCGATAGTAATGAATCTGCCATCTACAAACAAGGTTATGCACTGGGAGAAATGATCAAAAAAGTCCTCGCCGCCAATCCGGGCAAGGAAAAAGTAATCCTTGTGGCACACTCGATGGGGGGTCTGGAATCCCGCGAATATTTACAACGTACCGATGCGAACGGCAACCATCTCTGGTGGGTAGACCCCAGCAGCCCGGATGGACATAAAGTTGCCAAACTTGTCACCACTACTACCCCTCATCGTGGAAGCAATACCATGGGTAACATCAGTGATTTCGGGGGCCATGATGATGAATTCAGGGATGGTCTACCCGATTTAACTTCAGAAGCTGTTCGTGATCTTAGATATAGCTATGGTTGCGGTTTTCTCGACCTTGACGACTGCCCCGGCAATTACCTTTTCGGAGGAGATGAAGATGATATCGGCACCTGGTTTTATGCTAATGCAGACGTAGATTGCGACGGATATGAAAACAACCCTAATATCATCGGTATTAATATTAACGGTCAGCAACAAGGATTTTCGGAGCCCTGGCATGGGACATATGACAATCCGGCCATGCCTCTTCCAACCAATGTCCGTTATACCTGGATTACTTCAGACATTCCTATCGACAGCGGGGATGGAGTGGTGGCCTGGTCTCGACAATGGCTTTACAATGGCAGCACACCGATGCCCGCTGATGCAGTTCCTTTCCGTTTATCGGACTCCCTGTTGACAGATGAAACTCACCTAACCGTTAACAGCGATATAAAAACAGTCATCCGTGGTTTTGACGAAGGAGATTTTCCGGCATTTGCATGGAATGTTTCGCCGGAGATCCAGTTTGCAGGACTGCCTCAAAAAAGAAGTATCAATGCTCCGGACGGGCCGTTTGATACCGATCCCGACTGGTTCGTTTTCACCATGGGCCCGGTATCTTCCGGAGGGTTGGATGTTGAATTTGTTCCAAACCCTGGTCTTGGAGGACAAATTGATTTTTTCACTACTCCTCCCGGGCAATATACGGGCATGAATACGCAGGGTCCTTATTCCATTCCTTTTTCCCCAGGCAGTAATTCCGTTATTTTCAATGTTTCGGCGAGTAAACTTATCCAAGGTAACCAGTACTTCCTCCGCATTACCCACCAAAATGTATCCGGTGACAGCTGGAAGACTCCCTACCATTTCACCTTATCAGATGCAGCACCTTTGCCATTGAATCTTTTGTCCTTCAACGCTAAAACCAATGAAAGAACCATCGATCTTTTTTGGAATACCATGCATGAGGTAAATGTTTCAGCATTTGAAATTGAACGCTCACAAAATGCGGTTGAGTTTAAAAACATTGGTCAAGTAACGGCCATAGGGAATTCAGCAGATATTCAAACGTATTCTTTTACGGATGCTGCGCCTATTACCGGCACCAATTATTACCGTTTAAAAATGGTTGATCAGGATGGAAGTTTCCGTTACAGCCCAAAGGTCTCTATTGAAATTAAACCAGATATTGAAAACATAACCGTTTTCCCAAATCCAGGTGACGAACAAATTTTTCTTCAACTGGAAACCAGTAATTCAGAAGATATAACCATAATGATTTATAATACAGTTGGTCAATTTGTCCTTGAGCAGGTATTTCCGGCGGAACCAGGCTTTAACCAATTTAGCTTTGACATCACAAATTTTAGCAGCGGATTATATTTCATGGAGGTCCGACAAGGTAGAACACTAGAAAAGGTTAAGTTTGCGGTTGAAAATGAATAACAACCGGAACAATACCTTGTAAACTATGAATATTGCGGTAATCGGAGGTGGTGCAGCAGGATTTTTCTCGGCCATTACGGTCAAGGAAAACTTTCCCGATTACCATGTTACTATTTTTGAAAAGTCAAACAAACTATTGTCCAAGGTAAAAATTTCCGGGGGTGGCAGGTGCAATGTCACCAATGGCTGCACTTCGATCAAAGAATTGTCGGAAGCATACCCTCGCGGAAGCAAAAAGCTCAAAAAAGCCTTTAGAATATTCAGCACCCAACACACCATGCAATGGTTTGAATCCAGAGGAGTGCCCCTGGTAACCCAACCGGACAATTGTGTATTCCCCGTTTCACAGGATTCTCAAAGTATTATAGACTGCTTCCTTGAAGAAGCCAGGAAATCAGGTATAAAAATTCAAAAGGGTGCTGGCATAAAAGCTATTAAACCAGAAAACGGCCAACTGACTTTGACTTTTTCTGATGACCATAAACCTCCCCGAACCTTTGATAAGGTCATTGTAGCTACCGGTGGTTCGCCAAAAAGAAAAGGTCTGGAGTGGCTGGAAGCACTGGGACACAAAATAGCAGACCCGGTTCCCTCTCTTTTTACTTTCAATATGCCGCATGAACGGGTCACCCGTTTGATGGGAATTGTTGTTGAGAACACCCAGGTCAGCATTCAAGGCACCAAACTGCGTTCCAATGGTCCCTTACTCATTACGCATTGGGGCATGAGCGGTCCTGCTATTTTGAAACTTTCCGCATTTGGCGCACGATTGCTCAGTGAAATGGATTATAATTTTAAAGTTCAGGTAAACTGGGTGGATGAGAAAAATTTTGAAACTGTTCGACAGTCTCTGGAGCGTATTGTGCAGTCTGATCCTAACAAACTCCTCGCCAACGTAAGACCCTATTATTTGCCGGAAAGGTTATGGCTTCATCTGCTTGAAAAATGCGCATTGCCCGAAAAGAAAAAGTGGAACGAACTAGGCAAAAAAGGGATTAACAAACTCGTCACTATTCTCACCAATGACGAATATGCTGTAAAAGGAAAAACGACTTTTAAAGAGGAGTTTGTAACCTGTGGAGGTATTAGCCTGGAAAGCATTGACTTCAATACCATGCAAAGTAAAGAATGTTCAAATTTGTATTTCGCCGGTGAATTACTCGATATTGACGGCATTACCGGGGGATACAATTTTCAGGCGGCCTGGACTACGGCTTTCATAGCCGGGAAATTGAATTAATACATATAATCTTGACTTCAGCAAATTCGAAACTCAAATTGATTTTTAATTTGTTGAAATCAGAAATATATTGATTTAAAAGTTAAATTTCGAATAACGAGGAAAAGTCTAGATATTTAATATTAGGGTTCTTGTTTAAGATATCAGGTTATACATAAGGTCGATAATTTTTTTTAACTACGCCTAAAGGCCGGCGAGGCTCTTCCTTCCCCGACCTACGGTACGGGATGTCACTTCGTTCCATTTGCATTACAAAAAAGCAAATTGAGTGTAGCGAAATCCCGCACACAACGTGTCGGGAAACGCTAGACGGCCCAATGTGGCTTTTCCTTTTTTGGATGAGATTCGAAAACGCGAAACTTCAGATTACAAGATAATTATCGAACCAAAATTGCTGCTTCTTTATAGTGCTGGAATAGCTGAGATGATAAAATGTTTTATAGATTCTTGTGGTGGAATATTATACTTGGTTTTCACTTTCGGTAGCCCTATTAGCCGCGGACACAATTTTGGTAGGGGTGAGCCACTGTGGCCCGCCGGGAATTTTAGAATTTATGGAAAAATTTTGAATCTAGTTGAAAATATACAGCGGCCCCAGGAGATAAAAAGCGTCAACGGCTTCGAGGAACGACTTGAAGCACAGATCTTTGGTTTTCGAAAAGGTTTTATAAATAGCTTAAATTCAGGCTTACTAAACAAGTGTCGTTAATCGGGGAAGTAGGTTTTTATCCAACGGAATAGTTTAAGTAAAACTCAATTTTCCCAATCGAGAAAACCAAACAAGACCTTGCCGCCTTTTATTTTCAGGCTTTTTTGTATACTTTTTTAGCCGGAAAAAAGTATATGCCCCGCCGGCATTAGGCGCAGTAAAGAGGAAGAACTAGCAGATTCAAATAGCCCATAATGAACCTATTTAACTACAATATTTTTCACAATTGTTTTAAATCTGAAACGAATAGGGATTGGAAGAAGGAGTTATTTTCAATCAAACTCCGTAAAAAGAACTTCATCCTTGTAAGTCACCTTACAAATGTGGTTTGTCTTGCCTTTAGGGTCGAGAGTTGTCCAGAGTCTGGCCGACAAGATCTTGACTTCATTATATATTAATTTCTCGCTTAGACCTCACAGGGTTAAGCCTTGTTCCAAAACTCGGTTGATAT
>QQUB01000956.1 GCA_008501835.1 Bacteroidota bacterium | reverse complement strand
GCTCCCCGGCTTCGAGAATATGTTCATTATCTAAATGGATTTCTTTTTGCAAAATTTGTGCACCGCCACTATCAAATAGCTGCATTGATCCAGGTTGGTTGATGGGCTCATTTACTATGATTCTGACACTTCCGGAGCTTGGATTTGGGAAAATTTCAATCAAGTTATCCTGGATTGGATCTTCCGTGTTTGTAACCAGGATATTAACTGGAGTTCGCTCAGAAATACATTCCATATCTCCCGATTGGATTTGCCAGTCATAGAAAAAAAAGTAATGATCCTGCCCAAAAGAGGACTCGTTGATTTGCCCTGCATCTCCTAGTGGATAGGGATAGGTTAAATCTGATGTATCCCTTGAAAATAAACATTGAGGACAATGCAGGCTGAAAGTCCCTACCGGAACTTCGAAATTCAGTTCAAGTTCATTCCACCCGCTTGTTAATTGGAATTGTTGTACTGCCAGCAAGGTGTCCGGCGAGAACAACTGAATAAATCGGATTGCCTGGAAGGAGTCTTGCGGGACATGCACCTTGACAGATAAAAGCGTAAAAGGTTCCCAGGCTTCAAAATGCATGAAGCCGGTTTGGAGCGCTTCCCCGTCAGGTACTTCGTCCGACGACTTGCCTCCCACGTGATTTTCTCCGGGATAAAAGGAATGATTTTCGACATAAAAGGTGGTATCTGAATTAAGCATTGAAGTTTGGAATTCAGGACCCGTATGGAGAAAATTCCCTCCGGTTGGCTGATCATACCAGTAACACTCAACACAATTAGCAGTTAATAGAACTGAATCACCCTGAGCTGTGGTTACATCCGTTGTTTCCGGCTGTGGGCTTGGAAGAAACGCAACCTCAAAGGGAATGGACTCTAATTGTTCATCCGTACATTGGGCATCCACTGCAACCGTATAAAATCCCGGCTCGCTAATTACAATATGATCGTTTGTCATGCCATTGGACCAAATGTGATTATTGCCTGGTGAAGAAAGGAGCGTAATGCTGTCACCCTGGCAAATACGACGGGCAGGATCTGCTGAAATATTGGGGAGGATATCCTGAATTCGTTCCACCCTGATAAATTTCATATATCCGGCACAGCCATCCTGATCAAGTGAGATTACGTAATAATTTCCCGGATGTGAAATTTCGATATTTTGCGTTGTAGCACCATTGGACCACAAATAAGTTGAATATCCGGAAGGTGCACCTGCCAGCAAAGTATCTCCGGCACATAATTCATGTTGTTCCGATTCAGTGGTGTAGTTTGCTTGAAAACACGAAACTTCGGGGATGGTATACGTACTATCAACCTCCAGGTTTTTCAAAACAGTAACTATACCCGAAGGCCATTTCACTTTAAGGGAATCCACATTTACCGAACTTCCTGTCCCGAAGTAAATATTCAGAGAGTTCATCGGACTATAACTTTCTCCGGAACGTTGTTCCCTTACCTGGATTCCCCAATCTCCATAAATTTCTATTCGAGATCCTATTCCGCTTCGATTACTTTCTGTGCCCAGAAGATTTACTTTTATCCAGTGGTTCTCCTCATTAGCATCGTTCAACCATACCTTACCTCTTCTGGTTATGTCCAAAAAACCATCGTTATTTAAATCAGCTAAAGCTCCGGGCTTAAAGGAGGTTTCATATCCTGTAAAGGTAAAATCTCCGTTTCCCAGATATATTTCATTTTCGAGATCGGAAAAAATATCTATGAAGCCATCATTGTTAAAGTCTCCTGATAAAGCCTCCTCAGCCGAAAGACCTGAAAGTTCAATTCCCGAAGTTGCGATTACATTGGTGAAAGTACCATCGCCTTCATTCCGGTAAAGACCGTTTTCAAAATCATGATTAATTACAAACAGGTCAATATATCCATCATTATTAAAATCTTCCGCTACGGCACACCACGACTGAGCATTATCCGCTAAACCTGCGGTTTCTCCTACCTCTGAAAATGTGCCGTCTCCGTTGTTTTGATAGAGCAGATTGTCCCGAATAACATCCCCGGGCAAAGCAGACGACCAACATTTACTTATATAAAGGTCCAGGTCTGCATCATTATCTAAATCGGTCCATATGGCCGCGTAACTCCCTGGATTGCTTGATGTGGGAATAAGATCAAAATCAGGAATCATCTCCCCAATACCCAGGTTCCTGAATGGAATGGAAGTTGCAGAATCATTACATACAAAAGCATCCAGCCAACCATCATTGTCTATATCGGCAAGTGTTGATCTCTGGCTGATCAGCGCAGAGGGCATAACAGTTTCAGTAAAGGGTGTTTCTGCATGGTCGGCTAATACAAAAGAGACCTTTTCCAAATCTGCAAAAAGCATATCATTTAACCCGTTGTTGTCCAAATCTCCTGCGGCAATACTCCAGTTGGGAAGTACATTCAGGATCATGGGAAAAAATTCCTGGATGAATGTTCCATCAGGTTGCTGATAATCTATATAAATACCCTTATGGCCAACTTGTACAACATCATCGAGCATATCGTTATCCATATCGACAGCACAATCGGATAAGGCTGTAAATCCCGAGGTAGGGGTAAGTATACTGGTTTGAGTAAATGACACAGGTTGTCCAAAAAGAGAACTTTGGGAAAAGAACAACAGTTTCAGGAATAGGTAGATGTACAGTCGGTTCAACATTTGTTATTCGCGTTTATTTAGCCCACTTTCGAACAGAGTATCCGGGCAGTAATAAATGTAAAATGTTCAAAGGGTTTGAAAGGGTTAAATGGTGTGTGAACGTTTTCGGTGATCCATAGGTGATCTTCTTACCGTAGGTGCGGATGATCTCTATGGTCCATCATTGGGCCCGATCTTATGTGAGGGGAAGGCTCGGTGGTTTGTTCGAATAATTTCTGGCTTTAAATAAGGGCCTGGATAGCAAAGTCTTTTCTCCCAATTATGAGACATTAAAAAAATGACAGAATACCATGATTTTTGCTAAACCTGTATTTCGTTTTGTCTCAAGGTAATAAAAGGACAAATTAATCCGAATTTATGTTGGATGAGCGGGTAAAAATGTGTGATGAACAAGGAGATGTAAGATCTCAATTGGATTCCAGGAAAGGTTTGAGCGCCTTATTTAAATAAAATAGAGATTCTTCCTCGTTTGATTTTTGTTAGTGGATGGAACGAAGTTTTTTCCTAAAATTGATGGACAGGTATGAATATCATACCCTTGGATTTGAACCTGTTGATTATTTAAGTCAAAACCCTGAAATTGAATTAGACTATAAAAGCCATTGCCAGTAATATACAAACCATGGCAAGCGTGGCATAAGTTAATTTTTTCCATTTTGGGTTTATGGCCTCACTTTTATGCAGGCCGTAAATTCCAACAGGCGGCCAAAAAAGTAACAAAGTTCCCACCATCTGTGGATCGTTATACCATTTATCTTTTTTTCCCATCTTCAATTTTATTGATTCCTGACTGACTCCCAAGATAGCCTTTATTTTGGACAATAGAGTTATCCTTTACCACCCGTTTTTTCGGAAGGCTTTTATTGATCGTGATCGTGACCAAAGAGTAGCCTGACCTCAGGATATTGCTCCTTGAAGGATATTATGGATTCCAGCATTTTTTGTGCTTCCTCTATATCACTTGAGAAATATCCCGGCCCTATTCCGGTGTCAAATTGGTTTTGGTCATTGCAGGCATCGCCGGTCACTAGTACCTTTTCGTCGGCACCATTGATAAAAAACATCACGTGACCGGTGCTGTGGCCACTCGATTCGATGGCCCAGAAAGACCCGTCGCCAAACAGGTCAACTCCCTTACCAAACGGAGGCAAATCAATTCCTTTACTAAAATCAATTTCATAAAGTGCTTCTATTCCTTTCAAATGGTCTGTTTGCATGATGAATCGAAAATTGACATATCGCTCACCTTTGCCGGCGACATAGGGAATGTTTTTGGGTAAATCAATAACCCCTGCAATATGATCAGGGTGCATGTGCGTTAGCCATACTCCCTTCAGTTGAATGTTTTGTTGCTCTAAAATGGCAGCAATATGCGTATTGGGCTCTTGAGATCCTTTACCTAGAAATTTTTTGGCCAGAATGCCCTTGATAGTGCCATGTGGGTTGTTGGCATAAGATGAATCAAGCCCGGCATCGATCAGATAGTCACCAAATTCATGATGAAGGATGATAAATACGTTAACGGGAATTTCAACAATCTTTTCCTGAATATCGGCCGCTCGTTCATGATCCAGATTCATAATACCGGAAAGGTCAGTTTGCATTATGCCCGTAGAGTGTGTCTGAATGGTAATCGGTGTGGAAGATGAGAGAATTTCATCCCAACTTTGATGAGATGCTTCCGGAGCTGAGTAAGGGATTCTGGGGATCATTGATGATTGAAAGATAAGTAAAGCAAATACGGATGCCAATAAAATGAGGGAAGCGAATGTGATTAATATTTTTCTTGATTTTTTCATTGGTTCAAATTTTTTCAGTTTGATACTGATGTTTCTCCAAATTGCACAGTAAGGTTGTTTCCTGCACTTTCTTTTTAACAATGAAACCACCTCAATGGCCTGAGACTGGTAGTGTTTATTTGTTCAGTGTTTTTATTTCGTTTGTCTTGCATTTCTGTTATTCCTATAAATCCTTTTTAAGATAGATCATATCCACAAGTTGTATGCCTTCCTCGAAAATAGGGTGGTGGTAATGGTCCGTGAAAAAATTCTTTACCCGGTGAGACTTTTCAAATCCACAATTTTTATAAAACGACAAAATGGATGGCGTTTCACCTGTCCCGACAAGCATAGCTTTATAGTCGTTTTTGTAATAATCAGTAATGAATTTAATCAATGCCCTGCCATACCCTCTGCCTTGATATTTCTCGTATGTCGATATGTTTTTCAACTCGCAGGTTTCATTATTTATGGACACCACCACACATACACTTTTTAAATCATCGTCAAATAAGGCAAACATGTCGCCACCAGCCAAATACTTGTCAATCATATTTTCCTGCTCGTCCGCCAATAACAATAAGTCAAGGAACTGTTTTTTGTTTTTGTTGATTTTTTCTATTCTGATCACGTTTCTGTTGCTTCTGTTTTTTCTGGTTATTGCCCCTCCTTGATTAGAACACATGGTCCCACCTAAAGGAAGTCCGTTAGCATAATACTTTCAGGCATATGAGGTTCTGTGCTTAAAAATTATTTCTTGGATGATCGCTTTGAAGCCTTCTACCCAACTACAATTATTTTTCTCTGAGTAAACTTTTACTTGGTAAGGCCATCCCACAGCAGGTTTAGAAATTCCATAATCAATATTTAGGATTTTCGAGATTTCATCAGTGAGGTTTTTGTTGGCTTTTCCTGCTTCATAACCATGTACGAAAGCAACGATCAAACTTTGCTCTTCCTCACCCGTATACATGGGAATTCTTTTTATAAACTGTTCGAGAAAAATAAAATCAAATTTCTGTTCCATTGGGACTAACTCATTTTATGGCCGTTTAGGTGAACCTCAGTTCCAAAGCCATTTATTGAATTCCTATTAAAATCAGGTAAGAATGTCTTCTTCGTTTTGGTTTGTTAAAATGTTGCAGGTCAACGTTCAGATTGGATGTTCAAAACCAGATTAATATTTCAAATCCGGCCTTCAAAATACGAATTATTTCGAAAGGATTCATGTGTTTTCAAAAGGATTATGAACTCAAAACCAAAAAAGCCCTCCGTTCGAAAACAGAAGGCTTTTTCCTTATTCTAAATTCGTCCACCGTGAGCCGTCTACCGTCATTTACTTTCCAATGACAGTATATTCTCTATTTCTTGCTTCAATTGCTGCAACTTATTTTGGCTATCTTTTAAATCCTTGGAAACAGTCGTCTTCAACGCTTGGAATTTATCATTCAGATCGCCAAATAAATTCTTGTAATAATTTATCCCCCCGTTAAGGTTGGTGATAAACTTGTCCAGGTATTGCTGTGATTTAGCCGATGGAGTTGACTTGAATTCATCAATCTTGTCTCTTAAATAGTCGATGTAGAGCTTCAACTCCTTCATGAACATATTCGGACGGTCAGGATGCGTCATCATGTTGGCCCTGCCGTAGATATGACCCGTTATTTCTTTCAAACTCATGATTTTGGAAAAATAAGCGATGTTTGGCCCCGGGCAAATAGATACCGCATCCCCTTCAACCTTTGTGTCGAGATCATTGATCATTAAGGCTGAACTACCCAATCCTGTGCAAAGGCACTCTTTAGCCACAATGTCATCATACTGTTTTTGATAGGCTTCAGGAGATAACCCTTCTGCCTCCAGTTCTTTTATTTTCAAGAGCTGGTATTTTTTGGAAGCAGTGCAAACACCTTTTTCAGAATATTCCCTGTCCAAAGCGAGAAACTTTTTAGGACAGGAACTTCCCGGATTGCCCTGATTGACCAAATTAAGCTTTTCGACTCCTTTAGAACTGTTTCTAAGATTGTTAAAG
Source organism: Bacteroidota bacterium (assembly GCA_008501835.1). Lineage (GTDB taxonomy): Bacteria > Bacteroidota > Bacteroidia > Chitinophagales > Saprospiraceae > BCD1. Next base: position 3,936 of record QQUB01000956.1, on the reverse strand, counting down.
GGTACTCCCAGTGGAGAAACATTGCTGAGGTATAAATCCTCCTCTTTGGCTGCTGCAATTTGGTTGAGTGTATGGTCATCAACTGTTGTTGCTTCAGGTACCAATAAAAACGGAGAACCCCATCCAACGGAATCGATCTCATAGTGATCAAGAAGGAATTGGTGTTCTTCTGCCAGCCCAACACCTCCCTGGGCTGTAATTTTAATGGGTAATATCTTTTTTGGTTGGGGATAGTCTTTTCTGGCAAGTGCTGCCGTAAAGATTTCATGGGTGATCTCAAAAAGTTCCTGACGTTTATCCTTGAATTCAGCCAAAATAGGCCCGAGCAGGTATCCGTCCGTTGCAAAGGCGTGTCCTCCACAATTAAGACCGGATTCAATGCGGTATTCAGAAACCCACAAGCCTTTTTTTGCCAGGAATTTTCCTTGAATAAAGGCTGAACGGTAATCACTGACTTTTAGGATGATCTTTTTCTTAAGGTTACCATCTTCATCAGGGAAAAAATCTTCCATTTCTTCCATATAGCTGTATAACCTTGGATTCATACCCGCAGAAAATACAATAGAAGAAGTCAGGTCACTTTGAGCATAACCTCTAAGCGCAGAATGAGCCGTGTTGAATTGTATTGGCTGTTTTTCAGACTTTACATAAGTTGCGTTATCTACTTTAGTCATGATGTTCACATCGATGCTGCCTAAAGAGAATGTCTCGTCGAGCCAACTGCGAATCTCTTCCGTACCTGGGAGTTTATCCATCAGGTTTTTGAATTCTTCCTGGATGCTCGCCTGGTCTGGTAACATCGCCAGGTATTCCTTGACCAGATCCTTTTTTTTGAGGGCCATTTGCTTAAACTCCTCCAATTGTTTGGACGCTAGATCATTGATTAAATTAAGATAGGAAGTAATCCGTTTTGCTCTGAAATCTTCCATCTTACTGGTGATCTCTTCGTAAGGAAAATTGTGCAGACTGCAATACATCTTTCTCAACCTTTCCAGCAGGATGTCATCATTTAAAGAAATTACTGAATCTATTCCATATTGAGCAACCTTTAAGGGCGTATCAATGGTGAAACTAAGCCCCATTACCGGAATATGGAACGAATGTGCTTTTGCCATATTTTACTGTTTTTAATTATAGAATGGTTAGTTGAATTGAATTAAAAAATATTAATCATTTCATACCTGACTGACAATAGTCAAGATCAAAGAATTAATAGCTATTTATACATTTGAAATTTAGAACCCAGTTTCCTGATTGGCTTAAGGTTGGATCAGAGCAGAAAAATATGACATCCTCTGATATTAATTTTGAAAAGTGGAAATTTTTTCCGGGCAAAAGTAAGCCTTTTCTCCATTGGCTAAAGGTTATTTTCCGTAAAAAGAAAAGACAATGCCCGACATAATAATGGAGTAAGAGTTGGTGGTAGCTACCAGCCATTGGTCAACGGCATTGGGTTAAGGATTTCTAAAGTTGTGTAAGTTCTTGTTTATTTAGGAAATGAAAAGATGATATTTAAAGACAGAGTTTGAAAGTTAAATGGTTCCTGCCTCACCAAAAAAGCCCCCTGTCCAAAAACAGAAGGCTTTTTCTCTTATTTCTAAATCTTACACCGTCCACCGTCCACCGTGATCCGTCCACCGTGATCCGTCCACCGTGATCCGTCTACCGTCAATCCCTCACAATCCTTCGCACAACACTCTCCCCATTATTACTGATTCGCACAAAATACAATCCTGATGGCAACTGCTGAACCTCCTGCTCCAGACGAATAGTGTTTTTACCATAAGGCATATTATATACATTACGGTACACATGCTGTCCGGACAGACTCAGGACCTCAAGGAATATATCGCTGCTTTCATCGAGAACAATGTCGATGAACAAGTCTTCGCTCGATGGGTTAGGGTAGACCTGCAACTCGGCCACACCGTTGATGACTTCTGTACTGTTGACACACTCGGTAGTGAAATTGTAATAAGCATATTCACTGACAGAGAAAGAACAAATTGTACGCATTTCGACCTCGTATTCGGTACATACATCAAGGCCGTACAAGGTAATGGCATTGTCCTGGGTAACTTCCACCTCCCAGTCTTGGCTACTGCCCATAGGGCGATACTTGATTTCATGACTCAATACGTCTCCGGCACTTAGCCAGTCCACGGTTGCACTGGTCATGGTAGGTTCTGCTCCGATTTCAAAAGGAGATCCGCAAGGGATAGCACCGGTGAAGTGGGCAGTGATCTCGTCATGTTCTGTCAGTTCCATGGTGATGATCTCAGAAAACTGACCGGGACCATATACATTATTATTGACCGTCCAATAAAGGAAAGCTCCTCCATCCTGGGGTATAGCTGTCAATTCAATAGGTAATCCGCCGAAATAAGTTGCCTGCCAGGGATATTCGAGCCCTATCACAGTATTGGCTTTTACCTGTCCTGACATTGGAGGCTCCACATTAATGATTAATTCAAACGGTCCGGTAACCCCTTCGTCCTCATAACAATCAATGATACCTTCATCAATGACAGTACAGCGGGTTTCGATAAAGTCTTTGAGTTGCTGAACATTATTTTCCCAACCGGAAACCGTTCCGCCCCATTTTTGGATATGTCGCGGCATTTCCGGGGCAATCCTGGCAATGAGGGTGTCGAGCAACGGGATCATGAAATCGCAACTGAAGTAGGAGTTGTTCATATCCGCATACCTATTTATATACAGGTTGAAAAAATCCTCGTTGGCCGCCAGATCCGTAAATAGTTCGACATGACCTTCGAAATCCACCCAGGAACTGATCTCCTCAGGGTTACAGGGATCCGCTGTTGCGCTCTGATCCGGGATGTTGGTATAATTGATATAATGTCCGAAGGTGGCATCTTCATCCCAAAGGATATATCTCCATTTCTGAGCACCTCCATCCGGGTTACGGCCACGCCACCACGCAGTGTTCCAGTTCAGCCAGTCACTGGATACATTATGCGCGTGTAGGATCATATAGTCAATCAGGCTCAAAACTTCCAGTTGGCTTTCTACGTAGGCATAGTTATCCGGATCAGCCATATCGTTGGAGGTGATGAAGTCATGCAGGTCATACCAATCGTCCCAGCTACCGTATTCCTGCCAGGTGCCTCCCCAGGTTTTGATAAAGTCGAGGTCTTCCTCGTCCTGGTTGTAATAGTAATCCGTATAGTCCGGATCATCCACTTTTTCGCGCATCTCGTAAACACCCCAGTATTCTCCATTCAGGTATACTATACAAGGTTCGTAAGTCCTTTCATCCATTTCAAGGTTGGCTAATTGGGAAAGATGGTGCACGTAGGCATCCCGAATATGTGCACTTCCGTTTACCTCAGGATAGTTGTCGTTTGCGGCAGCTTTTAAAATGACTCTTTGAAAACGGTTGCGATCAGAAAAGTGTGGATAGATCTTGTACTTAACGGCATAATCATCACCCATCTGGTCTCGGGAGATGAAATCCACCCCACGCTGATCATAAGCCCAGGAGTCATTACCGTGTTTATTGAATTCTCCCATAACGTCCCCTACGCGGTCACCGGTTTCATCAAAAAGTTCAAAAGTTCCAACAGGATCGATATAACTACCATTAAACAAGTCAGGCAGTATTCGTCCGGAAACCGATACTACGGGAATGGTGTGTTCTTCATTGATAAAAAAGGTGTGGTAGTCCGTAAAACTCTTTGGCGTGTTGGAGTCATTACTGTAAACAACTGCTTTGACCACGGTAGTGGAAGTAATAGTAAATGGTTCGGTATAAATATTAGAGCCCTGGTCTGGTTCTCCACCGTCCGTTGTATAATAAACTGTAGCGTTAGGTTCTGTATTGGCAATAGAAACCTCTACTTCATCGGTATAGAATCCGGCAAGCGGAGCAATAGCAGGCTTGGAAGCATATTCACCGATTACATTGAAATTGCC
>QQUB01000690.1 GCA_008501835.1 Bacteroidota bacterium | reverse complement strand
ATTGAAATTAATTAAATAACCGCCGAAAGTGAAATGTTTTATGTTGTGGGGAAAGATTGCCTAAAAAGGTACTGTTTCAGGTTTCAGGTTCCAGGTTTCAAGGGTTGTTGATTTTTAAGGATTTAGATTCAAGAACTGATCAACCCAAACTCTAAACTCAAACACTTCTGCATTTTGAATTCTACATTTTGCATTTTAAATTGTTAAAAAAATAATCGGCGTTTATTTTTTTTAAACCAATAAGTCCGCGCTACGGTTTTGCGCAAATCAGACGCACCACATTCTCTGCTGTTTTTTTCAGTAAGATTTCTGTTTTCAGCAATGCTGTTTGTAGATCCATGGGTTGATTCAGGATTGGGAATGCAGCCTGAATACCGATCATTTTTAATTCGTTCATGGAGGCGTTCAGGCTTCCGCAAAAAGCGATAACCGGTATGTTATGTTTGGCGGCCATTTTGCATATCCCGGAAATCAATTTCCCGTTTTTGGTCTGTTCGTCGATACTGCCTTCTCCTGTAAAGAGGAAGTCGGCGTCCTGAATAGCTTTTTCGATACCACTGGCTTCTATCACGGTTTCTGAACCAGGGATCAATTCTGCATTGAGGAATACTTTGGCACCAAATCCCATTCCTCCGGCTGCCCCTGCACCGGGTATGTTCTCAAATGATTTATTGGTCTGGTTGGAAACGATGTTCGCAATAGACTGAAGACCTTCATTAAGAGATAATATTTCTCTTCCTGATGCTCCTTTTTGTTTACCGTAAACAAAGGCGGCACCCAGGTGGCCATAAAGTGGATTGTTCACGTCTGCAAGTACCTGGATTTGAGGTAGATTTTCCAAAAAGGTTTCATCATGTTCGTACGAAGCGATGATATTGAGATCACATCCTTTGCATTCGACCTCCACATTGTTTTCGTCATAAAATTTATATCCCAGGGCTTTTGCCATACCTGTGCCCGCATCGTTGGTGGCACTTCCTCCGATTCCTAAAATGATCTTTTCCACTCCTCTTTCGATAGCATTTTTGATCATCAGGCCGGTGCCGAAGGAAGAAGTGTTCACAGGGTTTCTTTTTTCAGGTTCCAGCAGTTGAAGCCCTGAGGCTGAAGCCATATCAATAAAGGCAGTTGTCTCGTCTTCCGATATGCCGTAGTCTGCTTTTATGGGGCGACCGATTGGATCAACGGTATCCACATAAATAGTTTTTCCGCAGGTATAATAAGTGAGAATTTCTGCAGTCCCTTCTCCTCCATCCGCAAGTGGGAAAATTTCAGTGGTAATGTCATGGTTTGCATTGGACACCCCAATTGCCATAGCTTGACAGGCATCTAATGCGTTGGCGCTATCTTTAAATGAATCAGAAGCAATGACAATTTTCATAATAGTAAAGATAAAGGAGAGCACTGCATTATGCAATAGGGAGTAAAAGGGTTTAATTAATTAATTCAAGTTGCGGGTTACAGGTTACAGGTTACGGGTTAAAAATATCACCAATATTACGATCATTTTATTTCCGGATCACCTGCTGAAATACTGACAAATTAGCTACAATGATCTAACTCGCAACTCGCAACACGCAACACGCAACGCGTAACGCGTACCACGTAACTTAGGTTAATTAATACAGACCAATTCCGAAGCCAAAACACCCTATTGGAAGTAAATCGTTGAAATTTCTTCACAAATATTGTAGTTTTTTCCAACAAGCTGTGTCTAACAGGGTAAATTTAGAATCCTTAGAGCTGAAAATGTATTAAACGGAAAATGGAAGCTTCCAGAAGAGAAGAGGAATTCAACCAACTGGTTTTTGAAAACCAGGCGATCATTCATAAGATTTGCCGGGTTTACTGCGTGTTTCCGCAAGACAGGGAGGACCTTTTTCAGGAAATCGTTTTCAATTTGTGGAAAGGCTTTGCTTCCTTCAGAAATGAGGCAGCTTTTAGTACCTGGCTATATAGAGTTGCCTTAAATACTGCTATTACTCAAAAGAAAAAAAACAGGAACAGACTTGGCAGGGAAGTGAAGTTGAGAGATACTTATACGGGAGATGCTAAAGACGAAATTTTGGAGCAGGAGATTCAGGTAAGGGCATTGTATAAGGGAATTCAGCAATTAAAAAAAGTGGAAAAAGCGATCATTCTACTTTACCTGGAGGAGAAAACCTACCAGGAAATCGCTGATATCACGGGTCTGACCAAAACAAATGTGAGTGTCAGGCTTGTGCGGATCAAAACAAAATTGGAAAAACTGGTTAAAGCGATTTTATCAAACACATAACATTATGGAAGAGCTGGATATCAGGAAAATATGGGAGTTGGAACGGGATGGCCAAATGACGGAGGAGTTGGTCTCGAAAGAAGTTATCGACCTGTTCAGACAAAAGCAGTCAAAGGATATGACTTCCTCAACCCGCAGGCTAATGCTGTTTGATATTATCCTGAAATTGATTCTGGCAATTGGTTATGGTTATTGTTTCATAGCAGCCCCAGAACAATTGTCCGTGAAAATTATTTCTGTGATATTGGTATTGTTGTGTTTTGGTCTCGTCTATTGGGAAGGCA
>QQUB01000300.1 GCA_008501835.1 Bacteroidota bacterium | reverse complement strand
TTCCGCTTGTTTCCGGTACTGCCTGCGCCATTCCGGCTATCATGGCGACATGAAATATCGAAAGCTGGAAAGAACGACTTATTACTATTTTGGTAACACCCTTTACTACCTGCTCGGCACGCTTGCCGGTTTATCTCATCATTATTGCCCTGGTTATCCCGGAACAACGGATTTTAGGGATATTCAGTCTACAGGGACTCACCCTGATGTTCCTTTACCTGCTAGGTTTCGCAGCCGCTATCTTTTCGGCTTGGTTACTTAATAAGATACTTAAAATAAGGTCCAAGACCTTCTTTGTGGTTGAAATGCCCAATTATAAGGTTCCTATGCCAAAAAATGTGGCAATAACTGTTGTGGAGAAGACCAAGTCCTTCGTGTTAGGAGCCGGGAAGATCATTTTGGCCATTTCTATCATCTTATGGGTCCTTGCCTCTTATGGCCCGGGCGATTTCAACAGGGCAGAAGAAATTGTGACAGCAGAATCCCTTTCAGAAAACATTTCAGAAACAGAACTGGAAACTCGAATTGCCTCCTATAAACTCGAACATTCATATATAGGTATCATTGGGAAGGGCATAGAACCGGCCGTTAGGCCATTAGGGTACGACTGGAAAATAGGGATAGCGATCGTAAGTTCCTTTGCTGCCCGAGAGGTATTCGTAGGTACCCTTGCTACCATTTACAGTGTGGGAAGCGAAGAAGAAGAAACCATCAAGAACAGGATGGCAGCCGAGGTAAACCCGGTATTAGGAACTCCTCGTTTTAATTTTGCCAGCGGGGTGTCGCTATTGTTGTTCTATGCTTTTGCTATGCAATGCATGAGTACGCTGGCCATTGTAAAACGCGAGACCAATAGCTGGAAATGGCCGCTATGGCAACTTATCGTAATGAGCGCTATCGCCTATGTGGTTGCGCTGGGAGCGTATCAAATTTTAAGTTAACTTTGTAGTATGCAAACTTTATTAGTTATTATTACCTTTTTGCTGGCCGTAGGATTTCTTCTGAAGAAATTTGTATGGACCCCGGTCTTCGAATCCAGAAACAAAACCATGGTTACCCTGGATGGTAACCGCACTAAATGCGGAAATAGAGATTGTGGGTGTCACTGATCGTTCTTGACCTTCCTTATTAAAAGCGAATAGTCTTCTAAAATACCCGGCTTCTCTGGATAAGGTCTAATACTAATCACTTTTATGATAAACTCATCATTTACATAGAGTTTCCGGTCTATAACTTCGTGTTGCAATCTCTGACCGAGGATCACTTCTTTTACTACAGCATCTTCATTTTCGGCCTGAACAATAACCTCCACGCGGGCTCTCCCCGCCCAAACGCATTGTACTTTTTCGGGACATCGTGAATCTTCCAAAACCTTTTCGAAAGTGATAAGAATTCCTTCGATCTCAACAGTTTCTCCAAGATCCATCCTAATTGCGATCTGAGGCACTTCCACTTTTACCTCCTGCGACCGGATAGTGGAGTTGGCTAATAGAACGAAAAGTAGTATAAGTAATCTCATATCAGATATTTATATAAAGATAAAGGAAATAACCATGCCACTTTCTATCCCCTGAAAAGGAAGAAATCATCCTTCATATGTTCGATCTTTTCGTCCTTATTGGTAATGATATACTCCAAAGCAAGATCGGTGAAATCTTTCCCCTTTCTGGTAAGTGAAACAACATCATTATTTATGGTGATCATATTATTTCGCTCGGCAAGGTTCAGGACGGTCCTGGATCGAACCTTCTGCCAGTTGATATGCTCCTGAAGATGATTGATATGTCTTTCGTTTTCTTCGGAATGGTTATTAAGATGGAGTAAAAAGGTAATCAGCGAGACCTCGGTTCGTTGCTGGCGCTGCCTGTACAGCACCGCAATAAGGCCTTTGCTGGGAGCGAACAAATAAACCATCAGAAATACAATCGCTAGAACCGTGGTCATAGAACCACTAATGGACGCATCCAGCAGATGGGCCAGCCAATAACCTCCAATGGCCGAGAATATTCCAATTCCAACGGAGATCAACAGCATTTTTTTCAAATTAGATGTGATGAGGTAAGCCGTCGCAGCCGGAGTGATCATTAGGGCTACAACCAGTATGGCACCAACTGCGTCGAAAGCTCCAACCACGGTCACCGACGACACAGACATAAGTCCGTAGTGCATTGCTATAGGAGAAATTCCCATGGCAGCAGACAATCCCACATCGAAGGTACTTACCTTCAATTCTTTATAGAACAGTAAAAGCAGCAGTAAGGAAACCAGCAGAATGACTCCCATGATCCATAATGACTTAGGGCCCATGTCCATGCCGGACATCATCAATCGGTCAAATGGTGCAAAGGCCAGCTCACCCAGCAGAACCGCATCCACATCCAGATGCACATCGTTGGCATTCTTCGCTATTCATATAACTCCAATACTGACCAAAGCCGGGAATACCAGACCAATGGCGGTGTCTTCCTTTACCAGGCCGGTTTTCTGTATCCATTCTACCAATACTACGGTAATAACCCCGGTTACGGCAGCTAAGGCTCTTAGAAGTGGCGAATTAAGATCCTGG